>JACRJN010000170.1 GCA_016235675.1 Candidatus Schekmanbacteria bacterium | reverse complement strand
TCACTTTGCGTTAAGAACTAAGTTGTATGTTATGGCTCTTAAGTCTTGCTTTAACGAGTTACAATCAATCAAGGCTGAGCATCAAACGGCTTTTGCGTAACATGAGTTAATAAATCAAATAGTAACTCAGCTAATTTTTCCCGGCGTTTTTTGTTTTGCATAATTTAAATATATCTTAAAGATGCTTATGAATCAATATAAAAAATATCTCTGTGATGGAAAGTAGGGTTAAGCTATTCTGACGGTTTGATTGGTGACGACCACAAATTTATGCTCAATCCCGCTCGATGGGTGGCGCTCGAACAAAACCGCCAGCCGCTGGTTGATTTTAACATCTATGGTGGGGGAAATTCTAAGCAAGACAATTCCGGCATGTTTTTGGGGCGGCAGATGAACCAATTTCCCCAGCCCCTTGTCCAAAGTGATTAAGATGCGCTTATCCGCCTGCGCCAAGGCCAGAACTTCCGTGTCGTCTATACCGTGCAGATTTTGCTCTTTGATGTCTTTTACATCATGACCGAGATTGCGCAGAAAGCTGACTGTAAAGGTTGATATGTTTTCATCGGTTAAAAATTTCATAAGGGGTGTTAAGCGGCAACGGCTTTTTTGCGCATAGTTTGGGCGGCGTATTTAATTACCGCCATAATATGTTCATCGGTCAGATGCGGGTAAGCGGCCTTGATACGCTCAAAATCGTAGCCTTCGGATAAATAGTCCATGATTACATAGGCCGGAATACGGGTGCCATCTATTACCGGTTCCCCGTGCATGATGTTTTTGTTGGATACGATAGCGATAGGCATTTTAGGCTTCTCCTTTCACTTGTAATTATACCGGACGAGCGCTATTTGTCAATTTAATTGTATGGTGTTATGGTAACGCAATATTATCGGGCTTTTCACCAACACGTCGGGGGAGGATAGAAAATGAGAGCAGCAAAGTATCAGGTATCGCTGGTTTTCTGGATGGTGTGGCTGATGGCCGGATTCTTGCCCTCGGTTTGGGCGGCGCAGCCGATAATCAACTCCGTCACTTTCGGTCAACACATCGAAGGCAGCCTGGAATCGGGCGATCACCGGCTTTACGGCGGGCAGTACTGCGACTGGTACAGTTTCGAGGGTCAGGCCGGGCAGCGGGTCTTGATTTCCTTGATCGTGTCCGATTTTGACCCCGTGCTGCAATTGTTGAACGCCGCCAACTGGAAACCCGTAGCCATTGACGATGATCACGGCGGGGGGATGAATGCGGCTCTGGGCGGGTTTACCCTGCCTTATAGCGGTACTTATCTGATTTGGGCTACCAGTTATTACGAGGGAGAGAGCGGCGGCTACAGCTTGTCCTTAAACCTGATGCCGGAAGCGCTCACGGCTGTGCCCTTAAGCCTCGGTCAGAACATCTCCGGCAGCCTGGATACAACAGACACCTCGCTTGCCAGCGGGGAGTATCTGGACGCCTATTCCTTCGCGGCCACCCCCAGCCAGGCGGTTTGCCTCCGCCTGGAGGCCGACGGCTTTACCCCCTTCCTGCGCCTGCTGGATAATCAGGGGCGGGCAATCACCGCCAGCAATCCCAGTATGGATAGCTCCCCACAACAAACCCAGGTGGTGTTCCTGCCCTATCTTGCCCCCTCATTTACTGTCTGGGTTAGTTCCGCTGAACTGGGAGTAACGGGGAATTACAGCTTGTCCCTGAACACCTCCCCTGTCCCCGCCCCCTACACCGCTATTACTCCCGGACTCATAACCAATGAATTGGTGGATAATGACTATCAAATCAATAGCGGGCAATTTGCTGATCTACATGCCTTTAACGGCGTAGCCGGCCAAAAGGTATCTTTAAGCATGAGTTCCTCCGATTTTGACAGCTACCTGCGCTTGCTGGATGCCAAGGGGAATATTGTTAAATATGCCGATGATGTCAGTATCAGCGATTATCCCCTGCCGGCTTCGGGTACCTATCTGATTTGGGCCAACTCTGTTTTTCCCGGAAATACGGGAGGCTATACGCTGTCCTATACCAGCAC
>JACRJN010000169.1 GCA_016235675.1 Candidatus Schekmanbacteria bacterium | reverse complement strand
CAGACGCAGCCAGTGGCTGCAAAAGGAAGGCTATCAGATAATAAGATTTTGGAATAATCAGGTTTTGCAGCAAAAAGAGGCGGTCGGTGATATAATTTGGACAGCTTTGAATAAGCCCGATAATCACCCCCACCCCGACCCCCCCCTCAAGGGGGAGGGAGCAGGAAAAAACAACTTAGCGCTTATGGGGATTATCCCCTAACGCTACCTGTTTATTTTCACCTTTTGTTTTAACCATAAAGCACACGAAAGGCACGAAGAAAATGTTTTTTGCGTTGCGGGAATTTTTCCCGAAGCAAGTCAACAAAAAAGCAAAATTATATTGGAGGGGAAATGAATAAAACTGTTAAAACCATAATAGAACAAGCCTTGCAAATATCCCCTGAAGAACGAGCAGTTATTATTGAAAAACTTATCTCAAGTTTAGATGCAGGAACAGATTTGGATGTTGAAGTTGCATGGCAAAATGAAGTCCAAAAACGAATAGCACAAATTGATAAAAAAGATGTGGCTTGCATTCCCTGGGAAGTAGTTCAACAAAGATTGAGGGGAACTGGAATTGTTAACGGTTGAAATTCATCCTGAAGCCTATAAAGAATTAGAGCAAAGTAAATCATGGTATGATGAACGGTCAAAAAATCTAGGATCAGAATTTTTGTTTGCAGTTGAACGTGCTGTTAGATTAATCCAGGAATTTCCAGCCAGATGGCCGTTGTATTCAGGAGTTACAAAACGTTTTCTTTTACACCGGTTTCCTTTTGGCCTTGTTTATCGCTATGATGAAAATAGGATACAAATATTGGCAATTGTCCATACCCGTAGAAAGCCGGGATATTGGGAAAAAAGAAAACTCTAAGTTGAAATTTGGTGCCAATCTGACCAATGCTTATAAAATGCGGCAATTATAATCTGGATTTGGGGAAACGCACCCATATAATGGGAATTTTAAACGTTACTCCCGATTCATTTTCCGATGGGGGGAAGTTTCTTGAACCGGGTAAGGCAGTAAAACAAGCCTTGCAGATGGTGGAGGATGGGGCGGATATAATAGACATCGGGGCGGAATCCTCCCGTCCCGGCGCTCAGGCCATTGATGTAGAAGAGGAATTGGAACGGTTACTTCCCATCTTGCGTCTTCTGGTCAAAAAATTGCCGGTACCGGTTTCGGTAGATACTTATAAATACCCGGTGGCGCAAGCCGTGTTGGATTTGGGAGTACAGATAATCAATGATATTACCGGGTTACGATCCGATCCGCCTATGGCGGATTTGATAGCCCGATATGATGCCGGGCTTGTGCTGATGCATATGCTGGGGACACCGCAAAATATGCAGGATAATCCTCATTATGCTGCACTTATGCCTGGATTGATTGATTTCTTTAAAGTGCAAATTGATTATGCGCTAGATCGCGGAATTTCCGCCGCCAAAATTATCATCGATCCGGGCATCGGATTCGGCAAAACCATCAGGCATAATTTACAGATTATAAAACACTTAGATCGATTAAAGATTTTCGAGAAACCGATTTTATTGGGCGCCTCCCGCAAATCCTTTATCGGCAAGATATTAAATCTGCCGGTAGACCAGCGCGAAGAGGGAACAGCCGCAACAGTTACTTACGGTATCCTGCAAGGAGCGAATATTGTACGGGTGCATGACGTAAAAGCCATGTCCAGGGTGGTCAGGATGACCGATGCTATAATGAGTGTTGACTAGTACACCGTTTCAGAAAAAGGTGTACATTTAAGTCATTGCGAGGCAGCCTTATCGCCGAAGCAATCTCAGACACACGAGCGGAGATTGCTTCGCTTAAGCTCGCAATGACCGGTTTATATACCTTTCATTGAAATGAAAAATACAAATCCCGGCCCTGCCTTTGCCATCGCCACTCTTGGGTGCAAGGTCAACAAGGCGGAATCGATTCAAATCCAAAACGACTTACGTTCCCATGGCTGGCATGAAGTTCCCTTTACAAATCAGGCCGATGTCTATATCATCAATACCTGCACCGTCACCGCCAAAAGCGATTTCCAATCCCGCCAATTAGTGCGCCGGGCGCTGCATCGTAATCCTTCCGCCCGCATAATGCTAATCGGCTGCTATGCCCAGACCAATCCCCAGGTCTTTGCCGATTTGCCACCCGGCAGTCTGATTTTGGGTAACCGGGATAAAGGTAAGTTGGCTGAAATCCTGACTTCTTCGGCAAACATTCCCAATCCACCCTCTTGTGGAGCAACCGATTACACCCGGGCGTTTTTAAAAATCCAGGACGGTTGTAACGGAAGCTGTACTTACTGTGTCGTTCCCACCGCCCGCGGTCAAAGTTTCAGTCAGGAAGCGGACAAAGTTCTAAACCAAGCCAGACAGATGATTGCTTCCGGCTACAAAGAGATAGTGTTAACCGGCATACATATCGGCTATTATGGCCTGGATTTAGTCCCGCCAATCGATTTTGTCCGTCTATTGGAACAGTTATGCGCACTTCCCGGATTAGGCCGGCTGCGCATAAGCTCTCTGGAGCCGACCGAATTCAGCCCCAAACTGCTGACTCTATTGAGCGGCAACGATAAAATCTGCCCCCATTTCCATATCCCACTGCAAAGCGCTGATGACCGGATATTGCAGGCAATGGAACGTAATTACTCCTTTGCCCGATATCAGGAATTGCTGCTGAAATTGCATGAGATGTTTCCTTGTGCCGCAAAAGGCGCCGACGTAATTGTCGGCTTCCCCGGTGAGGATGAACAAGCTTTTGCCGACACCTATCAGCGGATAGAAAAATTACCGCTGAACTATTTACACGTTTTCAGCTATTCCAGACGCCCGCATACTAAAGCCGCTCACTTTCTCCAGCAAATACCTGGGAAGATAAAAAAACAACGCAGTGAAATCTTACGTCATCTGGGACACGAGAAACGGCAGCGCTTTTATCAGAGCCAGACAGGAAGCATCCGCCCTGCTTTAATTCTAAAACAGCAACGGGATGATAACTATTTATTGGGATTGACCGATAATTATCTGAAGATTGCAGTGATTGGAGGGGAAAAGGAATTGATTAACCAAATTGTTCCTGTGGAGATTGTTAAGATTGAAGGGGTAGGGGCGGGGTTTCCCCGCCTTTTTGGTACCGTTTCCACCAATTATACCAAGGGCGAGGAAACCTCGCCCCTACCAATTCCGTAGTCTAAAGCCCTTTGGGGCTGAAAATACGCGGCTAAAGCCGCGGGACTACATTTTTTAGAAGACAAATCTGCATATCTTGTTTTACTTACAAGGATTTTTGCAGCTTGTGTTGCAAGCGGGCGGACTTTCCGCTTTCTTCTCCGCCCCGTTCTCCTTTTTAGCATAATCGGTTGCATACCAACCGGTGCCCTTAAAAATTATCGCCGGCGGGGAAATTAAACGGCGAACTTCTCCATTGCAGAAACGACAATTCGTCACATCCGGATCGCTAAATTTTTGTGTTACATCAAAGGTTTTCGAACAAACCAGACATTCGTACTCATAAATCGGCATATTTTTATTGCTCCTTCTGGAAATTTTCCCCAATTTGAGTTACTATTATAGCGTAAATTTACTATTAAAGCAACGGAAAGCAAAAATTTTCACCGCAGAGGCGCAAAGATATTTTCTTTTCTTGTCCTCAAGCTGGAACACGTTCTGCTGCTCGCTTTCAGCTATGGGGACAAGCCGAAAAACCCAAAATTTTTCTTTGCGTTCTTTGCGCCTATGCGGTGAACCCACAATAAAAAGGAGGAAACAGCCATTAAAGAATACGCCGACATACTCAAACAAGCTTTAAGCCGGGGCGGGGAATTTGCCGATTTATACCTGGAAAAACGCTCCACCACGGTAATTAGCTGCGAAGATAATAAAATCGAAGAAGTCATCAGCGGCACCGAAGTAGGTGCCGGTTTAAGGGTCATCAATCAGGAGCGCACCGTTTACGCCCACAGCAACAATACCGACCATCCCGGGCTGCTTAATCTGGCGACAAATCTAGCCCAGGCGGTAGAATCCGAGGGAAAAATCATCCGGATGGAGGATTTGGTTAAAAAACCAGCCCCTCCCCCGCAAAAAATGGCTGAATTAGACACAGGTGCCAAGGTGTCGTTATTGCGTCTGGCGGATAAAATTGTACGCGGCATGGATGAACGCATCGTGCAGGCCAAGGTAGTCTATGGCGATTTTAGTCAGGAAATCCAAATCGCCAACTCCTTGAGATTGTTCTGTGAGGATGTACGGCGCGGGTTTGTGTTTATCCTCCAGGTGGTAGCCGCTCAGGAAAATGTTATTCAGACCGGATACGAGGTATACGGCGGGTCAGCCGGTTATCCCACGATTAACGAGGAAAAGGTAAACGAATTAGCCGAGGTGGCGGGCAAGCGCGCCCTGATGATGCTTTCGGCTATCCCCGCCCCTGCCGGGAAAATGACGGTGGTACTATCCGGTCAGTCCGGCGGCACTATGGTACATGAGGCCATCGGTCACGGGCTGGAGGCGGATTTAGCCCAAAACGGACTGTCGGTCTATGCCGGTTGCATCGGCAAACAAGTCGCCTCCCCGCTGATCAATGTAGTGGACGACGCCACTTTACCCGGAAAGCGCGGCTCATTTCGTTTCGATGACGAGGGGGTGAAGAGCCGGCGTAATCTTTTGGTGGAGAACGGCATTTTGCGCGGTTATATGTACGACCGCCTAAGCGCCATGAAGGATAAAGCCGCATCCACCGGCAACGGACGGCGCCAAAGCTATCAGCATCAACCCATCCCGCGCATGACCAACACCCTGATTCTGCCGGGCAATAGCGACCCGCAGGAGATTGTCCGCTCGGTCAAGAACGGCTTGTTCGTGACCCGTTTAGGCGGCGGTCAGGTCAATACGGTCAACGGCGATTTTGTGTTCCAGGTCAGCGAAGGCTATCTGATTGAAAACGGCGAGGTGACCAAACCGGTACGGGGAGCGAATCTGATCGGCAACGGCCCTCAGGTCTTAAAAGAGGTGGAAGCGGTGGGGAATGACTTAGGTTTCACCATCGGCACCTGCGGCAAAGACGGTCAGGGCGCGCCGGTTTCCGACGCCCAGCCGACCCTGTTATTACCCCGGATTGTGGTGGGAGGTACCGGCGGCTAAGAACAAAATACATCAATATGTCATCCCCGAACGCCTTTATCGGGGATATGGTGTTAATTAAAACCAGATTCCCGATAACTTCATTCGGGAATGACAAATGTGAGATTATGGGTATATTAGACACAATTATCAGCTATAAAAAAGAGGAACTGGCGGAAACTAAACGCAAGATGCCGCTGACTAAATTGCAAGCGCAATTAACCGAGGTAAAACCGGGAAAGGATTTTATCGGCGCCCTAAAACAAGAACGCTTGCAAGTAATTGCCGAAATCAAACCGGCATCCCCAAGCAAAGGCGTTTTGCGCCCGGATTGCAATCCTGTCGAAATTGCAGAGATTTACCGGAAAAACGGGGCGGCGGCGCTTTCCGTTTTAACGGAGCGGCGCTTTTTCCAGGGCAGCCTGGAGAATCTGGTCAAAGTACGGGAAAAGGTCAATCTGCCACTGCTGCGTAAGGATTTCATCATCAACCCGTATCAGGTTTACGAGGCCAAAGCCGCCGGAGCGGATGCTATCCTACTGATTGTCGCCTGCCTGGGAAAGGAACAGATGCAGGAATTATCCGGTCTGGCCGCTGAATCAGGACTGGCCGTTTTACCTGAAGTGCATTCTTACGCCGAGTTGGATAAGTTATTGTTATGGCTTAATCCTCCGCTTATCGGAATCAACAACCGCAACTTGCAGACCATGGAAACTACCATAGATACCACCCTAAGTATGCTGGCCGATATTCCGCCAGATAAGGTTGTGGTCAGCGAAAGCGGAATCAAGGATAAAAAGGATGCTGTATGTCTGGCCAAAGCCGGCGTTTCCGCAATTCTGGTAGGGGAAACATTGATGACGGCGCAGGATATGGGGGCAAAACTGCGGGAGTTGCTGGAGTAGGATTTACCGGGATGAAAACATCTCCTATAACCATCTATGTAACAGACTTCCCAAAATAACGAATTGACTTTTTTCTTTACGATACCTTATACTTAGAATATATCCGTAAATAACTTTTCCCTCTTTGGCAAAGAGGGGTTGGGGAGATTTTCAAATTGAATCTAACCTTAAGTAATTATTCGAACACGACATATTGTCAAAAGATTAAATTCTTTATGGAAATTACAATT
>JACRJN010000168.1 GCA_016235675.1 Candidatus Schekmanbacteria bacterium | reverse complement strand
CAGACGCAGCCAGTGGCTGCAAAAGGAAGGCTATCAGATAATAAGATTTTGGAATAATCAGGTTTTGCAGCAAAAAGAGGCGGTCGGTGATATAATTTGGACAGCTTTGAATAAGCCCGATAATCACCCCCACCCCGACCCTCCCCCCTCAAGGGGGAGGGAGCAGGAAAAAACAACTTAGCGCTTACGGGGGTTCATCCCCCGCTTCCAACGCCCGTGCGTCTGCATGTTGGGGATAAACCCCAATGCTACATCTTAAGTCAACAGCTTCAGGACGAAAGACAATCAAAAAAGGAGTGCCCCTTGATTAAAATAAAAATTTTTATCCTTGTATTGGGAATGGTTCTTGCTCTTTATACTAATAACGCCTGTGCCGGCGATTATCTGCTGGGCGCTGAAGATGTATTGAATATTTCGGTTTGGGAAACACCGGCTTTGGACTCACAGGTCACGATATTGCCCGACGGGAAAATAACCTTTCCCCTGGCGGGGGAAATAAAGGCGGCAGGACTTACCCCGGCTCAATTAAAGGATGTTATCGGTGAAAGATTAAAGACTTATATTAAAGACCCGATAGTTACCGTTTTGGTGTCGGATATAAAAAGTTTAAAGGTCTATATGCTGGGAGAAATAAAAAAGCCGGGCGCTTATCTGATAAAAAAGAAAACCACTCTCCTGGAATTGTTGACCGAAGCGGGCGGGGTCACGGAAAATGCCGATTTACACCGGGCATATTTACTGAGAAACAATAAAAAGCTGGAGATAGATTTTCATAAATTGCTGGAAGAAACCGATATTAGTCAAAATATTGAGGTTCAGGCTGGGGATAATATCTTTGTCCCCCATAATTTCAGCAAGAGAATCACGGTACTGGGAGAGATCAAAACCCCGCAGATAATAAGTTATAAAGAAGGGTTGACCGTATTGGATGTAATTCTTATGGTCGGCGGATTTACTGATCGCGCCGACAAGAGCGATGTTCTGGTTATCAGGAGGAAAGCGGATAAAGAGGAAAAAATAGAGTTGAATATCAATAAAGTGATCAAAGAAGGAGATCTCGGTCAAAACTTCACCTTAAAGCCCGGCGACACCGTTATAGTGGGCGAGAGTTGGTTGTAAAATATAGAAAAATAACAATTATGAACACTACTACCCATAATCCATTAAATATCCTAAAAATAATCCTAAAATATAAATATTATTTTATCGTTTCCTTTCTCATCGTCACTCCCGGAATTTTTTCCGTCGGGATGTTTTTGCCCCGAATCTATCGCACCAGCACCACAATTTTAGTGGAGCCGCAAAAGGTGCCCAGCCATTTTGTGCAATCCCTGGTCACCGTCCCCATCGAGATGCGGCTAAAGACCATCAGTCAGCAGATTATGAGCCGCAGCAGATTGTTGAAGGTTACTCGGGAATTGAATTTATTACCCAACAATGCCTCTCCCATCGCAACGGAAAATGCCATTATCCAGATGCAGGAGCAAATCGAAATCGAGGTGAAGGGAACATCGTCTTTTCAAATCGCCTATAAAGGAACTGACCCCAAAATGGTAATGGATGTGGCTAATAAACTGGCCAGTCTGTTTATCGAAGAGAATCTGAAGGTGTCTGAGCGGATCGCCAGCACCACCACCAAATTTTTGAGCGAGGAACTGGAAAAAGGGCAGCAGGAGTTGGAGGATCAGGAAAAAAAGTTACAGATATTCAAGCAGGAGCATATGGGGGAACTGCCCAGTCAATTGGAAGCCAATTTGCGGGCTTTAGACCGCATCCAGATGGATTTGCAGGTTTATAATAAGTCGATTCGTGAAATGGAAGAGAAGAAATCACTGATACAAAAACAACTCTTAGAAGAAAACCCTTATCAAAACAAACAGATGCTGGAAGCCCAGCGTGATCCGTTAGTAGATCAATTAAATCAACTTAAAGCCCAATTAGAGGTATTGAAAACCCGCTATAGCGATAAATGGCCGAAAATAAAGCAGTTAAAAGAAGAAATCACCGGGATGGAAGAGAAAACGAAAGAAGAAGCGGAAACCGGCAAGCCGACCGCGGAAAATAGCCCAAACGATGTTCCCGCCCTAGTGGAAAATCAACTAATTCGATCGCTTAAACAGGAATTGGAAAGAGCAGATTTCGAAATTAAAGAGTCCGGAGAAGTCCGCAATAAGTTAACCAGGGAATTAAACGGTTACAAAGCCCGGGTGGAAAACACCCCGCGCATCGAGCAGGAATTAGTCAGCTTAACCCGCGATTACGAGATAACCAAGGACAAGTATCAATCTCTGCTCAATAAAAAACTGGAAGCTAAGCTCTCGGAAAGCCTGGAAACCAAGCAAAAAGGGGAAACCTTTAAGGTATTGGACGCGGCGGAAATGCCCTTGCTCCCCTTCAAACCCGATTTCAAAAAAATCGGGATTGCCGCGGTTTTTGCCGGATTGGCATTAGGAGCCTGTTGGGTATGGGTCAAAGAAATGCTGGATCACTCCATCCGATGCGCCGATGAGGTCAAAGAACTTTTCGGCCTGCCGGTGCTTGGGGTGGTTTCCAATATTATAACCGATTATGATTCAAGAAGGAAAAAAATTAAGCAAGTTCTGCTGATTTCCTGTCTGGCCGTATATTTATGTAGTCTTTTCTTTTTAGTGAAAGAGAGAAAAACCATCGAACGCCGTTTTTCTTTTGGTGAAGCGTTTCAAAGCGGAAGGGATTAATTGTGACCGATTTACGCGCCGATAACCGATTAATCAGTATCCTGGATAAAAACTCCTTTATCGCCGAACAGTATCGCTCAATCCGTGCCAAAATATTGTTAAGTACCGAATCCAGTTATAAAAAAACTATCCTGGTGACCAGTTCCGTTCCCAAAGAGGGGAAAACCCTTACCGCCGCCAATCTTTCCATTTCTATCGCCCAGGGGATGCAGGAAAAGGTATTGCTGATAGACAGCGATCTGCGCCAGCCGACTCTGCATAAAATTTTCCAAATCACACCATTGAACGGTTTGAGCGATTATCTTACTCATGACCTGCATCTGGAAGAAGTAATATTGCCTACCCATGTGGAGAAGCTTTCCATCATCCCGGCCGGTAGTTTAGTCTCCAATCCCTTCGAATTACTGGCCACGGAGAAAATGAGTTCGCTGATTATGGAATTGAGGGCGCAAGTCCCCGACAGGTTTATAATTTTCGATTCCCCGCCGCTGATCCCCGTTTCCGATACCATGATCTTAGCCAAGATGGTGGACTGGACGATTTTTGTCATTCTTGCCGGTCAAACGCCGCGGGATCTTGTCGCCAAAGCGCTTACTTCTTATGGGCGCAACAATATCCTGGGGGTGATCCTCAACCGCCTGGAAGTTCCCCCCAATGAATATTCTTATAGCAAATATTATTATCGCTATTGATCATTTACAATCTCACCCGATAAATCTTTCTATAAATTGACTTGGTAATTTGAAAAATTATATAATAGAGGATAATCGCTACCAACCCTTTTATGGATAATACTAAGTTGCGTTCATAGATGTAATTTACGTTTAATTGTCATTGCGAGGCAGTCTTATCGCCGAAGCAATCTCGGACGCACGTGAAACTTTAGATTGCTTCGCTTAAGCTCGCAATGACAACCTTTTTATAAGTATCCCATTTATTTTACAAATTTTACCTGCTTGAACGCAACTTAGTATAAGCATACAATATGTTCGCTTCCATCCTTTTTCTGGAATTATTATTGATAGCCTTACTTATTCTTGCCAACGGCTTTTTCTCCTGGGCCGAATTTGCGGTAATATCCTCGCGTCGCAGCCGGATTGCCCAATGGGTGAGCCAGGGTAAACGGGGCGCCGGAATTGTAGAAGGCTTCAGGCACAATCCGGCTCCGTTTCTGGCGACGGTACAGATCGGCGTGACGTTAGTGGGAACGCTGGCGTCGGCTTTGGGCGGCGCTCTGGCGGTAACTCATATCCGCCCATTATTGGCGGAAATCCCCTGGTTAAATCCCTGGGCTGAGCCGGTGGCCATCGGGTTGGTGGTGATTGTCATGACCTATTTAACTCTTTTATTCGGAGAAATGGTTCCCAAATCCTTAGCCTTGTTTAACCCGGAAAAATCCGCCTGTACGGCGGCACGCCCCATTCGTACCTTATCCGGTTTATTTTCCGTGGTGGTTAAATTGCTGACTTATTCCACCCATCTGGTGCTTAAACTAATGAAGAAGACCAAGCCGGAAAAGGAAAGCTTTATTTCAGAGGAAGAGGTGCGCTTTATGCTCAGCCAGGGAGCGGCTCAAGGGGTTTTCGATACTACCGAATCCAAATTGATTCCCATGATATTCGATTTTTCCAATGCCGTAGTGCGGGACGTAATGATTCCCAGGACTAAAATTTGCGCCATAGATTTGAAAACAACCAGAGAAGAGCTATTACACCGGGTGGCGGAGGAATTATATACCCGGCTGCCGGTTTATAAGCACGGTCTGGATCATATCGTGGGCATCTTACATATGAAGGATTTAATCTATACTATGACCATCGGCCGCGCCGTAATCTTGCAGGATTTGCTGCGTACTCCCTTGTTTGTACAAGCCGATCAGCCCGCCCAAGAGGTGTTGACCTTGTTTCAGAGAAAACGTCAGCATATGGCTATCGTCAAAGAAGGCGAACAAACTGTGGGGTTGATTACCATGGAAGACCTTTTAGAGAATATCGTAGGGGATATTCGTGACGAGCAGGATTAGTACAGCATCCATTTTGTACTAGTACACGATGGTATAAATAACTGAGTTTATTCTGTCATAGCTCAGCAGCCTTATCGCCGAAGCAATCTCAGACGCACGCATGGAGATTGCTTCGGCGGTAAGGCTGCCTCGCAATGACATTAAACGTGCTATATTATTTATGGAACGCTCTACTAGTATAAAATGGTGGGCAAAGCCCACCTTACAGAATAATAGTTACCTTTTCCCCACAGCCATGGCCGGTTTACCGGTAGTCCCTTTAATCGGAGCGCGGGAGGCCATAAAATTATTCCAGGTCCAGACAATCGGACTGGCAACGAAGATAGACGAATAAGTCCCGATAAAGATACCGAAGGTCAAAGCCAAAGCAAAGCTGTGAATGACTTCTCCTCCGATTAACTGCAAGACAATAGAAACAAGTACGGTAGTAAATGAAGTTAAAATCGTTCGGCTTAAGGTTTGATTAAGGCTGACGTTAAAAATATTGGTATATGGTTCTTTGCGCATGGAATGCAGATTTTCCCGGAAGCGGTCAAAGACAACAATTGTATCGTTGATAGAGTAACCGGCTATGGTTAAAAGAGCAGCAATGACGGTAAGATCAATTTCCTTGTTTATAATGGAGAAGAATCCCACGGTAATTAAAACATCGTGGATTAAGGCAACAACGGCGGCCACAGAGAATTTTAGCTCAAAACGCCAGCCGGCATAAATCAAAATCCCGATCATGGCGTAACAAACCGCCCAGAAAGCCTTGTCCCGCAACTCTCTGCCGACCTGGGGGCCGACCATTTCCACCTGGCGCAAATCAATGCTATTGCCTTGAAAATCGGTTTTGAGCGTTCCGACAATCCGCTCCCCCAATCCCTTTAAATCGGCGCCGGTTTTCTCCACCCGAATCAATACCCCGCCCTGGCCTTTTTCTCCATAATCCTGAACTACGATACTTCCCAAATTCATTTTCTCAATGGATTTACGCAAATCCGCGGCGGAAACGGCGGGTTTGAAATTCAATTGCACCATCGCCCCACCGGTAAAATCGATACCGTACCGTAAACCGCCTTTAACCACGATAGAACCAATCCCGGCCAATATTAATAAACCGGAAAAAGCGTAGGCATAATACCGGTTGCCGATGAAATCGAATTTGGGTACTTTT
>JACRJN010000165.1 GCA_016235675.1 Candidatus Schekmanbacteria bacterium | reverse complement strand
TGCCGGTGATTTATAGCTTGTTTAACGAGGGGTGACCACCGTATCTGGTGGTTATACCGATTTGCGTGCAATCAGGTAAATTTATTAACTGGGTATCAAATCCCGATTTCCTGATTATCGCTAAGATTCGGTTTGTGATAGGAACGGTAGTTTTTATAGCTTAATACGGTATAGGCCAGCAGCATAATACCCCAGAAAACCGCTCGTCCCGCTTGAATCAAATCCAAATAGCTACAGATGAAAAGGCTGGTGGCGACTGTAAGCGATAAAACGCTTAAAACCCCGTGAGTTATGACTTTAGAAATGCGGCCGGGAAAATATTGTTTTATCTTTACATCCGTTTTCAGGGTGCAGAGAATTTTATTATCTTCCGTATCGAAGACATATAAAACCAATGTTTGTTTTAAGGTTTTGGCAGTATCGATAACCTTGATCGCCAGGCTTAATTGGGTTACTTTTTCTTCATCCCGGATCAGATAGATTAAATCCCGGCACAAAAAATCTTCACGCGGCCAGACCTCAATGCGCACCTTTTTACCGTAGATCAATTTACTCAGGTGAAATTGCTCCGGTTTTTCCATTTTGGCCTCCCGACGCCAGGCGCTCAGATCGGAAATTAGATTTTTCACCTTGTCTTTCTGCAGCGCATCGTAGATAAAAAGATGTACTATCCCCTCATAGCCTTTACAAAAACAGCGGGGGGTTATCAGGGTTATGGTTTTTTGTTTTTTACCTAAACGCCGGATTCGCGGGGCCTGATAAAGATGCTTGGTTTGGGGTCGGTTTTCGCTGTTATCAGTAACTATTTTTATCCTTTTCTGGCTTTTTACTATTTTTAAATTAGTTTTCTTTTTCCGGGGGGTATAGGGAAACGGGTCTTCTGTGGTCAGACTGCCGGTTATGGGATAACTCCTGTGATCTTTTTTCCGCTCTTCCGGCGGGGACATTTCCAAGGCGGGGGCTAAAAATTGCAAACCTTCCAAATCCCGGTCAGCGCAACCGGTTTTTTCAAAATTAATATTATCCAGCGGTATATCGATTCCATCTTGAAAAAGTATCGGGGACTCTTTTCTGATACCGGTATTTTCCGGTTTGACTGCCGCTTGTTGGGGTTTTATAGTAAATTCGGAAATTATCGGTTCATAATCCGCGTTTGAATCGTTCTTATATTCAGGCGGGGCTATATCTACAAAATTATTTTTAAAGCCGGTTAAACTGTCTGGTTTGGTTTTCGTTAATTCGCCAAAAATCGCACCGGATAAATTGGCGCCCGTTAATTGAACCCCTTCCAGATTGGCCCCCCGTAAATCGACATTTTTCAAATTTGCGTATTCTAAATTCGTTCCCTCCATGTCGGCACTCTGTAAATTGGCGTTTTCCAGATTCGCCCCCCGTAAATCCGCTTCCCGTAAATCCGCTCCCGATAAATCAGCCCATTGCAGGTTGATCCCCTCTAAGTTGAATCCATGCTGCCGGGCGATTCCCAGAATGTAAACCTCCCAACGCGCTTGTTTTATCCCATTTTTGGAAACGGCGTGATCGTGACTGGGGATAAGCATTTCCGTAGTGACAATCAGTTTGGCATTTTTCAGGCAAGCGCCCTTGAGGCTTACCCGGAAAAGATTTGCTCCCAGTAAATTGGCTCCCGTCAGATCAACCTGTGCAAGATTGGCTTGCGCCAAATTAGCCCGATATAAATTAGCTCCGGACATTCTGGCCCGCGACAGATCGGCGCAAGGCAGATCGGCGCAAGACAGATTGGCAGCCTTTAAATTTGCATCCTGCAAATCCACCTCGGCCAAACTTTCCTTTGACGTGAGTTTGTCCAGTATTTCTTGTCTGTTATAACGACTCATGTTTTATTATTAGATGCAGAGAAAAGGAGATGACATAAAACCCCGCTATGTTTTGTTGCAAAAAAGAGGCCACAAAAAGTTTTGTAGGGTGGGCTGTGCCCACCAGATTTGCCGGCCTGACATTATTTAGACCGGTCAAATATCAACCAGGAATAGTTTAAAATGGTGGGCAGAGCCCACCCTACTACTACTGAATTTAGTCCTTTACATCTTACCGTTAAATCTGCTAAACTTAAAAATTAAATAAATTAAGGAGATATAAATGGCTGACGTAACATGGCTCATAGCCTTCACCGCCGGGCTTATCACCTTTTTTTCCCCTTGTGTTTTACCTTTGATTCCGGGCTATATTTCTTTTATTACCGGTATATCCATAGATGATTTACAAAGTCAGGGCAATCGCAAGGAATTGGTATTCAAGGCCGGGATAAATTCCCTTTTTTTTGTTTTGGGCTTTAGTGCGATCTTCATTGCTCTTGGGGCATCCGCCACCAGTCTGGGGGTATTTTTACTCAAACGTATGCAAATTTTCAGCAAACTGGCGGGAATAATTATCATTCTCTTCGGCCTGCACATGGCGCATCTGTTGCCGATCAAGTTTTTGTATTACGAAAAACGGATACAGATGAATAAAAAGCCTCTGGGACTTCTCGGCTCTTTGCTGGGAGGGATGGCATTCGGCTTCGGCTGGACGCCCTGTATCGGCCCATCTTTGGCCAGTATCCTGGCCTATGCCAGCGTTCAGGAAACCGTACATCAAGGGATATGGCTTTTGAGCAGCTATTCTTTGGGATTGGGCCTTCCCTTTATTTTAACCGCATTAAGTATCAATACCTTTATTGCTACCTTCAATAAAGTAAAAAAACATCTGGGTTTGGTGGAAAAACTGGGCGGGATTTTATTAATTATAATCGGGTTATTGATTTTAACCGGTAATTTTACCGTCATTAATACCTATTTACAGTTATATTTAGGCATTTAATTAATATTAAAGGAGTATTCTATGATTTCCGTCAATAAAATATCACGGTTTTTTCCCATAGTTATGATATTATCCATCCTTACTGGTTGCAGTAAGAGCGAAAAGGGAGCGGAACAAAAGATCGCAAAAGAACCAGGGGTTACAAGGCAAATTCTGGCGCAAAATTTCGCTCCGGATTTCACAGTTACCGATTTAAACGGTAAAAAGGTATCCTCCAGCGAATTTAAAGGAAAAATCCTTATATTGAATTTTTGGGCTACCTGGTGTCCCGCCTGCCGGATGGAAATTCCACACTTAAATGAACTGCAACGGGGGTATAACACCCAGGGTTTAACAGTTTTGGGGGTGTCTTTGGACCGGGACGGTGCAAAAGCCGTGCGTTACTTCCAAAGCAAAGTGAAAATGGATTACCCGGTAGTGATGGGAGACGAAAAGATTACCGTCGATTATCTGGGTTATTACAACGCCTTACCCACTTCCTTTATTATCAGCCCGGATTGGAAGATCTATCGGAAATATTTAGGATTTGTCCCTAAGGAAAAGATTGAAAAGGACTTGGCGGAGTTGCTGAAGAAGAAAAGCTGAAAATTAATGGATAATTGACAATGGAGAATGGATAATGGTTTTAATTATCAATTGTCAATTACCCATTATCCATTATCAACTGGCGGGTTGCTGGTGAAACCTATCTCATCAAATTGGCATAATCTACTTTTCGATTTATTTTTACCGGCCTTTTGCCATACCTGTCAAAAGGGATTAAAAGCGGGCGACGGTAATTATTTTTGCTCCGGTTGCTGGGCGGAAATTGTCCTTTTAGATAAATTTTGCAGCCGCTGCGGTTATCCTTCGTTCAAAGCCTCTCCACCCGCGCATTGTCATAAATGCCCCACGGAAAAGATCGGATTCCGCTATGCCAGATCGGTAGGTATCTATGCGGGAATAATGAGCCAGGCAATACATCTGTTTAAATATAAAAATAAAATCGGTATGGGCAGTCAATTAGCGGGATTACTCATAACGCATTATGCCCGTTACTGGGAATTCTGGAATTACGATTATATCGTTCCGGTGCCTTTACATCCCCGGCGCTTGCGGCAAAGGGAATTCAATCAATCCTTTATTCTGGCCTCTGAACTGGGGAATTATTTCCAGACCCCGGTTTTGGCAGATAATTTGCAGAGGATAAAATTTAATCGCCCTCAGGTGGAACTAAATCAACAGGAACGCTTAAATAACCTTAAAGGCGGATTTGACCTGACCCAGCCGCAGGTCATTAAGGGCAAAAATATTTTATTAATCGACGATGTTTATACCACCGGGGCGACCGTTACGGAATGCGCCCAGATTGCAGCGACGGCGGGCGCTAATGTGGTAGATATTTATACCCTGGCGCGGACGCTGTGAAAAAAGTGTGAAGGGGGAAGTGTAAAGAGTGAAGCAATTCGATGTTTCGGCGTGTCCCCACGCCGAAACAATTAAGGGGAACGTTACCCCTTTACGGTTTCGGTGTGAGGACACACCGAAACATCGAAGAATTAAACTTTTTTATTGAACATCGCTGGCACATGTGGTATTGTAACTTGGAATATTATCTTGTTAATAAACAAAGACGTATTTTGGTCCATCAAAATAAAAGGAGGGTAATATGGCCGAAAAGATAGCGGCGAATGTTCTGGAGATGATTGGAAAAACTCCTATGGTTAAACTCAATCGGGTTGTCACTCCAAACATGGCGGATGTTTACGCCAAGATCGAGGCGCGTAACCCCGGTGGAAGCGTTAAAGACCGTATCTGCTACAGCATGATCAAAGATGCCGAAGAAAAGGGCCTGATTAAAAAGGACACAATTATCGTCGAACCTACCAGCGGGAATACCGGAATCGGCCTGGCAATGGTTGCGGCGGTGCGCGGTTATCGTCTGATCCTGACCATGCCGGAAACCATGAGCATGGAGCGTCGGTATATCCTCAAGCAATTCGGGGCGGAAATCGTGCTCACCCCAGGCCCGGAGGGGATGTCCGGCGCCATCAGAAAAGCGGAAGAAATAGTCAGAACCACGCCGGGCGCCTACATGCCGCAACAGTTTAAAAATCCGGCCAATCCGGAAATCCACCGTAAAACCACCGCCCGCGAAATTATCGAGGACACCGGGGGTGATCTGGATGTTTTCGTTTCCGGCGTCGGCACCGGCGGAACGGTGACCGGGGTGGGGGAGATTTTGAAAAAAGAATTGCCCCACGTTAAAATAATCGCGGTTGAACCGGTGGCCTCTCCGGTTTTATCAGGCGGCAAACCCGGCCCGCACCGTATCCAGGGCATCGGTGCCGGTTTTGTTCCCGATGTTTTTAACCGCTCCGTTGTCGACGAAATAAAACAGGTCAAGGAAGAGGACGCTTTTGTCATCGCCAAACGTCTGGCCAAAGAGGAAGGCTTGCTGGTGGGGATTTCCTCCGGCGCTGCGGCCTGGGCGGCCTTGGAAGCGGCCAAAGAAGCGGGCCCCGGCAAGAAAGTGGTGGTAGTTTTACCGGATACCGGAGAGCGTTATTTCACCGTTAAGGCTTTTGTGGAGGAATAACAGATTTAGGTTTGAGGCATGAGTAGTGAGGCTTGAGGAAGGAATCCCTAAAGCATTAAACCGCTTTTTCTCACCCCTCAAATTTCGTAGTCCCAGCCCTTTAGGGCTGAATTCCAGGGCTAAAGCCCTGGCACTACGAGGTTGGGAAATATTGATGTTTCGGGTGTGTCCTCACACCGAAACCGTAAAGGGGTAACGTTCCCCTTTGAAATTTCGGCGTGGGAACACGCCGAAACATCGATTTCCAGGGCTAAAGCCCTGGGACTACGGCAGGAAAATATTGGGTGTTTTTATTTTAAAATTGTTATTTTTTTGTCCGACATAAATTAGGAAAGGCAGCCAATGACAGAAGTAAATTACGCCTTATTAAAAAAGGGCGGCTTTATGCGTCAGCGCCAGAAGGATAATTTTGCGCTGCGCCTGAAAATCATCGCCGGAAGGGTGCGGGCCGATCAACTGCCCAAACTGGCGGAAGTGGCGGAAAAGTATGGCAAGGGCTATGTTCATCTTACCACCCGGCAGGGAGTGGAAATACCCTTTATCCAACTCAAAGACATCGATGCGGTAAAGGATGAATTAGCCAAAGTCGGCTTGACTCCGGGGGTCTGCGGCCCCCGTGTGCGTACTGTTATCGCCTGTCAGGGGGATATTCTTTGCCCCTACGGCCTGGTAAACGTGGAAGAAATCGGAATAAAGGCCGATCAGCGCTATTACGGCAAGGAACTGCCGCACAAGTTCAAATTCGCCTTCTCCGGCTGCATCAATAGCTGCGCCAAGCCTCAGGAAAATGATTTCGGCTCCATCGGAGTGGTTGAACCGGGTTGGGACGGGGCAAATTGCTCCCAATGCCATCTTTGCGAGGGGGTCTGCTCCAGCCAGGCGATTACTTTTGACAGCATGGAACGGCTGCAATATGATCCCGCTAAATGCAATCTTTGCGGGGACTGTATCCGGGTCTGCCCGACCGATTGCTGGAAGGCTAAACAAGTAGGCCATACGGTTTTCGTCGGCGGCAGAATCGGACGGCATCCCGAATTAGGGCGGGAATTGGTAGTCATGGTGGATGACGAGCGGCTTTTTGCCCTGATGGACAAAACCCTGGATTTTTATATTAAATACGGCAACAGAGGGGAGCGCTTCGGCTCCACCATCAACCGCTTAGGCTGGGACAAATTCAAATCCGAGGTGCTTTGATAATGGATACGCTTGATCTGCGGGGGGAAGTCTGCCCTTATAATTTTGTCAAAACCAAGCTGGCCTTAGAGGAACTGGAAACCGGGCAAATCCTGGAAGTCATCTTAGATGCCGGGGAACCGATTCAAAACGTTCCCCGCAGCGTTAAAGATGACGGACATAAGATAATCGAAGTAAAAAAACTGCCGGACGGTGCGTTCAGCCTGAAAATCGAAAAATCGTAAAAGCTGCGGAATAAGTGGCCATATGTGACACTCTAACAAGATAAAGACACTTTGAAGGGCAGGGGTGGATATGGGCTGTGAAGAATTTCGGCAAAATCTGGAGTTGATTACTTCTTTAGATGATGATAATGAGTACTTTAAACCTACCATCGAACATCTGAAGGTATGTTCCAGGTGTGCCGACGATTTTTTGGCTATTCATAATTTCGATGAAGCCTTGAGGGGGGGGATGGCCGATGTTTCCGTTCCCCCATATCTGGGATCACGGATAAAAGCTCAAATCCGGCAAGTATCTGCTCTGCCTCAACCGGTTAAAATACAATGGGCTTACGCTTTAGCCGGATTTTTATTTATCACCGGCTTAATTTTTTATAACCAGGTCAAAATCCTGACCCGCCTGGAACAAATCAATGCGACTCTTGCCGCGCCGGTTTCTGCAAATTATGTCGGCGCTGCAAAGCTTGCCCCCAGCCATAACGCCATTTTGCAGTTAATCGCCGCTCATGCCCTCAAGCGGCATAGAAACGTCATCGGCAGTAAATTTGTGGTATTCGAAGACCCCCAAATCAATCAAACCTTTCAGAATAAATTCAGCTTCAAAGTCATTCCGCCCAAATTAACCGACGATTTAAAACTAGTGGGCGGCAACAAATGTCATTCCTGCAATTACGAAATGGCCTACCTGCTTTACCGCCAAGGGCCGGAAAGCATTTCCCTTTGCGTCTTCCCCGCCTCCCAATTCGGCCTTTCCGACTGGCAAGGCGCCCCCCAAACCTTCCCCAAAAACGAGCATAAGGTAACCGTCTGGAAGAACCAGGACAATATTTATGTCATGATTTTCCGGCTATCGGAGAAGAAATTGAGTACCCTGGCGTTTGAGGCGATAGCGGGGAAGTAAAGTATTATCAAGGTAATTTTACCGTCCGTAGTCCGTAGTGCCGGGGCTTTAGCCCCGGAAATTCAGCCCCAAAGGGCTGAAACTACGGAATCAAGGGTACAGCCAACCCAAACCGATCCCCTGCCAAAAGCAGGCAGCAGGTCAGAATCACCAGGCTGCCTTTGACATAATCCAATTTGGTCAGTTGATAATCGAAGAAGGTGACGATTTGGCCTTCGTAGCCGCGGGAGAGCATGGCCTGGTAGATGCGCTCGGTGCGTTCGAAGCTGCGCACCAATAGCGATCCGACGAAGTTGCCGACGGTGCGAACCGTGTGCATGTCGGTTTTCTTCTCGAAGTTGCGGGCTTTCATGGCGGTGTTCATGCGGGACATCTCCATCATAAAAACGAAGAGGTAGCGGTAACTGAATAAAATCATCTGGACAAATATCGGCGGAACTTTCAAATATTCCAGGGCTTTCATGGAATCGTTAAAGGGGGTGGTGCCGATCATGGAAATGACTAAAGTGACGATGGTAATCGCCTTTAGATAGATGAAAAGGGCTAATTGAAATCCGGACAGATGAAAGCTCACGCCGTTTGCGCTCTGACGGAACGGCATAATGATAAAAAAGGGGAAGAGGAAAATACTCACCGGCAGCAATCTCTGGCGGATAAAGTTCAATGGGATATGGGAAATCAAAGTCAGGCAGAAAGCTAACGCCAGGCTGAATATAATCAACGGGAACTTTTGAACGGATGCGATGGTAAAGATCAAGAGCAAAAGGGTAGAAATCTTTACCCGCGGATCCCATCGTTGTATAGGGGATGCTACATGGGCGAATCGGTCAATATCCGGATGCATGGCTTTTTCCTGTAAGCTATCTGGTAGCACAGGCTTCCAGCCTGTGCTGCACAATTCGATATTTCGGTGTGTCCCCACACCGAAACCCCAATCGGGACTTGCTTTTCTATTTAATCATAAGGTCTAATAAGGGGTAACGTTACCCTTGGACAGTTTCGGCGTGAGGACACGCCGAAACATCGAAAGATTATATCATCAGAGTACCATTCCAGGCAACTCTTTTGCTGAATCCCTGCGCAACAACGTTACGAAAATAGAGAGAAACATCTTAAATATATAATACAGCGGCTTTAAAAAACCGCTGTGTATCGATTTATGCTGCTGGGAATGTTGGTGCATGATAACCGGTACTTCTTTAAATGTAAAGCCGGTCTTAACCAGCATAATCAAAACATCGGCATCCGGATAATCAACCGGATAAACGTCCGAGACAAAAAAATTGAGCACCTCCCGGTCGATGGCCTGAAAACCGGAGGTGGGGTCGCTGATTTTTTGATTGGTGCAATAAGAGGCGATAGTTCCGAAAAGTACCATTCCCCAACGACGTAAAAGCGGGACTTTATAACTTCCCTTGACCAAAAACCGTGAGCCGATAACCACATCAACCTCTCCCTTCTTTATCTCCGCCATCAGCGCCGGGATAAATTGCGGGTCATGCTGCCCATCCCCATCCATTTGAATCACATAATCATAGCCTTTTCTGAGGGCGTATTTGTAGCCGGTCTGCAATGCCGCACCATAGCCCAGATTTAACGGTAAATTGAGAACGTCCGCTCCTTTTTGGGCCGCAATCAGTCCCGTTTCATCCAGCGAACAGTCGTTAATCACTAAAATATCGACCGGAACTTCTAAGTCTTTTATTTTTTCCAATAAAAGACCTAAGGTTTCAGCTTCGTTGTAAGCGGGGATTAAAATTAATGTAGTTTTATCCAGCATAACTTTTCCTAACAGTATACATTAAGGAAATATTTGCAAATATTATACCGCTTCCAATTTGCAAAAAACATCAAATCTTTGGTAGCGTAGAAATACAGAAACCTGAAGCGTCATTGCGAGCTTAAGCGAAGCAATCTCCATGCGTGCGTCCGAGATTGCTTCGGCGATAAGGCTGCCTCGCAATGACGCTTTGGGTCTTATTGAGAACGCTACCAAATCTTTAATGGTTTTCTCTGGGCGGGAACTATTTTTTTAAATACCATCCCATATAAGAACCCCAAATAGAAAATTAATTTCAACTGAAGATAAAAACCATCAAATAAATTACCTGGTGTGTCGGTTTTATTCGGGCTGTCCGGTTTGCTGGAAATATTCTTAATCTTTTTAAACAGCAAGGAAGAGAATTTTGAGACCGGCGCATATATATAAGCTGAGGCCGTTCCCTGGGTAAAGCTGCGGCTTCTCAAATAAGCTTTACTGACGTGCCGCTCATTTAAGGGATGGTAAATTATTGCTTTTGGATAATATATTAATAACCCGCCGCCGGCAAAAATTCTTAAGCAATAATCGGTTTCTTCCGAACCGATCAATTTCCTGTTCACATGTCCCAGGTTAACATCGAATAAGCCGATATTTTCCACCAGTTCCCGCTTAAAAGCCATATTCGTGCCGCAAGGGAAATTGGCCGGAGGGGTAAAGGATTTAATTTCATCCCCCCAATCAAAAGAGGGAATAAAGATGGAGGCTTTTCCACTTAACCATTCGGGGCAGGAATTATCCCAGAGGGGGATAACCTTTCCGCCGAGGCAAGCCGCGCCGGTAGTTGCAAACGCCTTTTTTATTGCAAACAGCCAATTCCCATCGGCTATGACATCATCGTCGATAAAAGCTAATATCTCTCCCCGGCTTTCTTGTAATCCCTTGTTTAAGGCATAACTTTTCCCTGATTGTTTTTCATAATGATAGAATAAAGTCAAAGCGGGATGATCAACTTTAAAATCATGAATAACCTGAGCGGTGTTATCCGTCGAACCGTTGTCTATGATTATAATTTCGAATTCAGCACAGCTTAGTTTCTGTTTATAAAGACTTTCTAAAGTCTGAACAATCCTTTTCGCTCCATTATAAGTGCAGATAATGACGGATATTTTTCCCACCCGATAATATCCTTTTTACTATGAGGTAGTTGCAAAAATATCTGTCATCCCCGAGTGTTTTTATCGGGGATATGGTTTTTCAACCAGTTAAAACCAGATTCCCGCTCAAAATCGTTGCGGGAATGACATTTTTGGGACTTTTGCAACTACCTACTATGCCCCAAATTTTTGCAGGCGCTGTGCATTAGCTAAAATAAGCGCCATCAGATTACTGGCCGGCAGATGTCCCAACCCGCCTCTGATACAGGCACGCTCGCCAAAGCTTGTTACCTCATCCGGACGGCAGCAGTTGGAATAGAGCAATACCGGTACCGGATGCCAGCCGTGGCTTTTTAGCACCGCCGGGGTGGAATGATCCCCGGTTATCGCCAGGACATCCGACTTTAGTGCCAATAATTGCGGCAGATATTGATCCACCTCTTCGATGGCCGCTACTTTTCCGGCGAAATTGCCGTCTTCACCCATACTGTCTGTTTTTTTTATGTGAACAAAAAAGAAATCGAAATCAGGATAATATTTTTCCAGGGTTTGCAATTGGGGCACAATGCCGTTTTCGGTTTCCAGAACTGTCATTCCGGCTAATTGTGCCACCCCGCGATACATCGGATAACCGGCGATGGCCGCCGTGCGCATTTGATATTTTTCAGGCATGGCGGGCAGGGGACGATAGCTGTCGATGCCTCTTAAAAGAATGGTATTAGCCGGATGATGACCGGAAAGCAGTTTGTTGGCCTGGACTACGAATTCATTGATTATCCTGGCTGTACCTTCCGCCTGGGGATTAAGAGCGGTTACCGGTTTGGCCGGAACCTTGGTGATTTGCGGATCGGTATCGGTCAAGCCGTCATGTAATCCTGTGCCGCGGAAAACCGCCGCCGCCCGGTGTTCCTTTTCGGTGCGCATGATAAGCTGAATGCCGGGGATTTTTATTTCCCGCGTAAGCATTGCCGTCAATTCCTGGTTTTTTTCGGTAGCAATACGTCCGGCGCGCCGATCGGTAATCAATCCCTGATCGTCCATACCGGCGAAATTCAGACGGGCGGCAATATCGGATGGTTGCAGGTCGATTCCCACCCCTAAAGCGGATAAGACCCCGCGGCCGACGATGTATTTCAAAGGATCGTAGCCGAATAAAGCCAGATGTGCCGGGCCGCTGCCGGGAGTGATGCCGGGCAAAACCGGTTCCAACAGCCCGCAAACCGATTCTGTCGCCAACTGATCCAGATTCGGTTTATGCGCGGTTTCCAACTCCGTTTTACCGTCCGCTGTTTGCGGCAACCCGCCCAGACCGTCCATAACCAGCAAGATCATCTTACTTTTATTGGGTGTGCATAATTCGCTTAAGAGTTCCAACTGCTCCATGCTTATCCTCCGCTTGGGGAAAATATCGAGGGTATTATCCTTACGATGGTCATAAACTGTGATTCGTCAATCTGTTAAATTAAAAATTAAAAAAGCAAAACTTGATGGTCTCGTAAAAAGTCAAAAAATGCACTTTCCTGTCATTCCCGTGAAAACGGGAATCCAGAATTTTCAGACAGTTAGAATCGGTCTGGATTCCCACTTTCGTGGGAATGACAACTTTTTACGAGACCATCAAAACTTGGGTTTAACGAATAATGAAGAATTGAGAATGAATAATTAAGAATATATCCGTAAATAACTTTTCCCTCTTTGGCAAAGAGGGGTTGGGGAGATTTTCAAATTGAATCTAACCTTAAGTAATTATTCGAACACGACATATTGTCAAAAGATTAAATTCTTTAGGGAAATTACAATTT
>JACRJN010000167.1 GCA_016235675.1 Candidatus Schekmanbacteria bacterium | reverse complement strand
GAGTTATCCAAGGGCTGTGGGAAAGTCGGTACTATGATGCCCATATAACTATCTGCTTATAACGACTTTTCCACAACCCGCCATTTCCACAGCCTTCTTCATTTACTAATCCCTTTCTTTCATGAAACTTTTGACACTACCACACGCGGCGACAAATTCCTCCAGCTTCTTCCAATCCTTCACGCCGGGGCTGATTTCCACCCCGCTGGCGGTATCCACGGCATAGGGCTGCACCTGACCAATTGCCTCCCGTACATTTTGAGGATTCAGGCCGCCGGAGAGGATGATTGTCCCGTACTCCTTAGCTTGAACAGCCAGCCGCCAATCGAAGGTTTTGCCGGTGCCGCCGGATTGACCGGCCTGATAGGTGTCCAGCAAAAAGGCGTTTACCTGGTAATCTTGCATAACGGAGAGGCTTTCAGCATCCCTGACCCGGATGGCCTTGATAATCCGGCCCTCCAAAAGCCGGCAAAATTCCGGCGTCTCCTCCCCCTGTAATTGTACCACATCCAGGCGGCAAAATTCCCGTAAATTTTGAATATACTCCAAACCCTGGTTGACAAACACCCCGACGGTAGTAATAAAAGGCGGCAGTTGCCCGATGATTTCCCTGGCGGTTTCCGGGCAGACCTGGCGCAAGCTTTCCGCAGCGAAGATAAACCCCAGCGCATCCACCCCTAAACGTATGACAAATAGGGCGTCATCCAAATTGGTGATCCCGCAGATTTTGATTTTGGTCATGTTCCCTCGCTGTACCTAACTGCTATTGAATTCGCAACCGCACGCGTTTGTCATCAACAATTACTAATGCCTGCTGTAAATCGGGCGACTTTAACAAAGGGAGTATTTGCTTTATTCGTAAACTAAGGCTGCTCCAGCGGCTGTCTTTCAAGCGAAAAACAACTATTCCGCTGTGCGTTTCCGGTTTGTATTTTTGGATATTACAAAAATCGGTATCGAAGGTTAATAAAACCCGTCGTTCATTTATTGCACCGGCTAAAATTATTTCATCATCCTGGCCGGACAAGCCTTCATCCTGAACAGTGTCTACCTCAAAACCTGCTGTTTTTAAATAAATTCCCAAATCTCCCGGCATATTTTCATCTAACTTAAACGGCATTTTCTAAGCCTTAACAATTCTTAGAGAATTTTGCTCTTCTTCATGCGCCAGCCACGCAGCATAGGCGACTGTCGCCCTGATGTCTTCTTCAGTAAGAACACGGTATTGGCGAATAATTTCTTCCGTGGTTTCACCGGCGGCCAAATAATCCAGGATGATTGAAACCATAATTCGTGTGCCTTTTATACATGGTTTGCCGTGGCATAGTTTGGGATTACTGCTTATTCTTTTTAATAGCTGCGAGGGATTATATTTCATCTTTTTTCCCCTTTCATGAATTACTGAACTCCGCCAACCGCTGCAAAACCTTGGCGGCGGCCCCGGAATCGATAGCTTTTTTAGCCAGATACACCCCTTCCCGCCAGTTGTCGGCTTTGCCCGCTATCACCAAAGCGGCGGCGGCATTCATCAGAACTACGTCCCGGCGCGGGCTGTTTTCTCCATCCAGTATCAGGCGGATAATCTGGGCGTTTTCCTGCGGCGTTCCCCCGCTCAAAGTCTCGATAGGCGCGGCGGATAAAGTAAAATCGGCGGGGGATAGGGTATAAGTCGTAACCGTACCGTTATGGTATTCGGCTACCTGATTGGCACCGCTTAGGGACAATTCATCCAGTCCGCCGTGTCCGTGGACGACCAGGGCGCGGGTGCTACCCAGTTTGCCCAAAACTTCCGCCAGCGGTTTTATTAAATGTGGGGAATAAACCCCCATCAACTGGCGTTTAGCGCCCGCCGGATTGGTCAGAGGGCCGAGAATGTTAAACACCGTGCGGATGCCCAGTTCCCGACGCGGGCCTATGGCATGTTTCATGGCCGGATGCAGCAGTGGGGCAAATAGAAAGCCGATTCCTACCTGATCGATACAGGCGCCCATTTTTTCAGGGCTGATTTCAAGACAAACCCCCAGCTCTTTTAGGACATCGGCACTGCCGCACTGGCTGGAAACCGAACGGTTGCCGTGTTTGGCTACCGGAACACCCACCGCCGCCGCCACTAAAGCCGTGGCGGTGGATATATTAAAGGTATGCGTACCATCGCCGCCGGTACCGCAGGTGTCGATGATCCCAGGCGCCTGCACCGGAACCTTGAGCGCCTTTTCCCGCATAACCTGAGCACAGGCGGAAATCTCTTCCACCGTTTCCCCCTTCATACGCAGGGCGGTAATGAAGGCGGCAATCTGGGCGAACGTAGCCTCCCCGTTCATAATCTCACCCATGGCGGCTGCCGCATCTTGCCCGGTCAAATCTTTTCTTTCCACTAACTTGGCTAAAGATTCTTTTATCATTATTTCCCCCGTTGGTAGCACAGGCTGGAAGCACATGACTGTGCTCACTCGTTCTTGGTAGCACAAGCTTCCAGCTTGTGCTATCGTTTTCTAGTTGTCATTCCCGAATGATGTTATCGGGAATCTGGTTTAACTGCTTGAAAAACCATATCCCCGATAAAAGCGTTCGGGGATGACAGTGTGTCTTATCAACTAGAAAACGATATGACACAGGCTGGAAGCCTGTGCTACCGGATCATTACAACTCCAGCCGTTGCCTGACGGCAGCGGCGTGAGCGGTCAACCCCTCCATTTCCGCCAATTGGATAGCGGTTGCAGCTTGCCGTGTCATCGCGGAGGCGGAGTAGGAAATCAGGCTGCTTTTTTTAATAAAATCATCCACTCCCAAGGGAGAGGAAAAACGGGCGCTGCCGCCGGTGGGCAGGACATGATTCGGCCCGGCCAGATAATCGCCAATCGGTTCCGGGGTATAGTGGCCTAAGAAGATTGCTCCGGCGTTATGAATCTTTTCCAGCAAGGCTTGAGGATTTTTCACCGCCAGTTCCAGATGCTCCGGAGCCACCCAATCGGCTAATTCCGCCGCCTCATCCAAATCGCGGGTGACCACGATCAAGCCGTAGCGGGCGATAGATTCGGCGGCAATCTTATTCCGGGATAACTCCCTTAGTTGTTGCGGCACTTTGGCGAATACCGCTTGAGCCAACTCCACGCTGGGAGTAAGCAAAATACTGCAAGCCAGTTCGTCATGTTCGGCCTGGGATAACAAATCCGCCGCTACATAGTCAGCCGATGCGCTCTCATCGGCGATCACCAGAATCTCGCTTGGCCCGGCCACCATATCGATCCCCACCTCGCCGTAGACCAGACGCTTGGCTGCGGCTACATAGGTATTGCCCGGCCCGACGATCTTATCCACCCGCGGGACGGTCTCGGTACCGTAAGTCATCGCCGCCACCGCCTGAGCGCCGCCGATGCGGAAAATCCGGGATACGCCTAAAATATCCGCCGCCGCCAGTACCGCCGGATGAAGCTTGCCGTTGGGATTGACCGGGGAACAGAGGATGATTTCTTTCACCCCGGCGACTTGTGCCGGAATAACGTTCATCAGGACGGATGAGGGATAGGCTGCCTTGCCGCCGGGAACATAAACCCCGGCGCGCTCCAGCGGGCGGATCAACTGTCCCAGCCGGATACCGTCTTCCCCCTCCATAAACCAAGATTGGCGCATCTGCCGAAGATGATAATTGCGGATGCGCTCCGCAGCCAGTTTAATGGCCTCGATTTGTTGCGCGGTCAATTGACTGTAAGCGGCCTGAATCTCCGCCGCCTGCACCGTCAGATCGGCGGCGGATTTAACCGGAAGCCTGTCAAACCGCCGGGTATACTTAACCAGGGCGGCATCCTTTTTCTGCCGCACCTGGGAGATGATCTTCTTCACCTGCTTCTCCACCAGGCTGAAATCGGCCTGGCCGCGGGACAAAATTGGTGTAAATTGCGCTTTGAAATCTTGCTGATTGGTATTGAGTATTTTCATTATTTCCCCGTTTAGAGTTTAGCCACGAAAGGACACGAAAAACACGAATTTTGTAGGATGGACTGTGCCCGCCCTACATGGTTATTACCTCTTTCTCGACGTCTTCATATATCTTATCTATCTCGCTTTGAATAATCAATGTTTTCCTGAGAGCGGTGACAATCCGGCAGTAATGTTGTATTTCCTCCAGGGACAGCATCCGGCCTTTGCGATCTTTCAGCCACTTGTCGCAAACCTGATAGCCGCCGATTTGATAATGGCGGACATCGGGAGTCACGCCTTCAAAATATTGGGTTTGATTGATGTACATTCTCCCAGCAGCCTCGTCGTAGCTGACTTTTTCCATCCGGTAATCGCCGTTCCCCTGAAATTTCGCCTCCGGGGGATTGAGTTGGGCCGATTCCAGCAAATGCAGATCAGCCAGATGCTTGCCGTACCCGGCCATGGCCTGGAACAATTCGTAATTTGCGGTGAAGGGAACCCTGGGGAAGTCTGCTTTCAGAAATTCGGCGTATTTGACGCGGTAGGTGTTGGAATAGAGCACAGCATAGATGTAGTAGAAGATTTGCTCAGGGGCGAGAATATTTGTCATTCCCACAGAAGCGGGAATCCAGTCTTTGTTATTTCTGGTAATCCCTGGATTCCCGTTTTCACGGGAATGACAAGAGTAAGCTTTGTCCAAAGCGATCATTATTTTGGGATTCAGATTGGGGACTTTCTCTCTGCTGCCTAAATCCATCTTGTCCGGATTGGGATAGAGATAAAGGGGCGCATGTGAATTGGTAGTTTTAGAAGATAAGAGGCCATGTTCTGTAATATAACGGGTACACAAAAAATGAGAATAGTCACAAGCAATTTCTTCCCTCCGGTGAAAGGTTAACCCCAGATTGGGATAGAGATAAAGGGGGGAAAGATAATTTATTTCTTTGGTTTTATTTGATATATAGCATGATTCTATTATATCGTTAGCTACCCAAGCTAAACTCCATGCTCCTTGCTGCGATTGTTGCCGGGAACATATCAATCCTGGATTCTTACTTCCCATCATATGCCGCATAACTTCCCTGCGGGAACGTTCGATTACTGCATCATGATAAAAAATCCAGCGAATATCGAAGGGTCGATACAAAATCCGCGTTATCGATTTTTGCCAATCCTGGTCTTTTTTTACCTGCTCTCTGGCAGATTTCAAACTCCAGTTAGTCTTATTCTTTAAGCCAAATGTTTGACTGATAATCTCATCCGGCATTTTTTCATCGCAAAACATATTGATACGTCTTATAAGCACATCCTTGTCGAAATCTATAACAAAGTTATCCCTGGCAGTAACTATTCCTACGCTGTTTACCGGGAAAATATCCGTTACCTTGGGGTAGGTATCCCAGGTCTTTAAATGCTTTTCTTCCCTGGGAATAAACAGATAATATTCAGACTTTGGTGATAATTTTTGCCAGGGGGTGGATTTCAGATCGTTTTTCAACAGCCAGTCATATTTCTTTTCCCGCCGTCCCCAAAGTTCGGCGTGATATATTTGTGGTTGGCTATCGGTAGCACAGGCTTCCAGCCTGTGATTCACAGGCTGGAAGCCTGTGCTACCATTGTGTTTTTTCTTCACAAACAAAGCAATGGCCACGCCTTGTTGAATATCGAACACATTCTCGTCTTTAGACCCATCCGGGCATTTTTCCTTTTTCTTGCTGTTGCCGTGCAAGTCCAGGATGTAAATCTCGTCGAAACTTTTCATTAAGGAATGCCGCATCCCCCGGAAAGTGGGGTTGTCCAAATAGCTGTGATTGGTAATGAAGCCTAAAACCCCCTCGCCGGCCTTATCAATTTTCCATTGGGCAAAACGGATGAACTTGACGTAATCGTCTTGCAGCCATTTGGGATTTTTTTCTCCTAATGAGACGCCGTTTATTTTATAGTAAGTTTTAATCGTAGCGGAAATCCAGTCTCCCTTGTTGGCCGAATGCCCGGAATAGGGGGGATTCCCCAGGATCACCAGAATCGGCTGATCATGCTTGACCTCTCCCGCCAGATGGGATTCCTCGGATAAGGCAGACAAGCCGGGAATCTGGGTCTGGGCGGTTTTTTCCATTTCCAGGCTGTTGGTCAGATAAAACTTGACGCGGTCATTTCCGGCAAGCCTGTAGCCCAGTTCTTCCAGTAGAAAGGCCATCTTAAGATGACCGATGGCATAGGGCGCCATCATAATTTCGAAGGCGTAAAAATTTTTTAAGATATGCGCTTTAATGAATTCCCCCGTTCCTCCCGCTCCGTAATTTTTAACAAATTCCTCTACCGCCAATTTTGCGGCCTCAGCCGGAAAGGTAAGCGTACCCGCCGCCGGGTCTAAAACTGTTACCTCATGCGAGGCAAAGCCGTCAGTTTTACCGAAATGCTCTTTAAGGATATGATTCAATGAGCGCACAATATAAGAAACCACCGGCTCCGGGGTGTAATAGACGCCGCGGCGCTCTCTGGCCGCCGGATCGTATGCGGACAGGAAGGTCTCGTAAAAATGGATGATCGGGTCGGCGCCTTTGCCCTCGTTGAAATATTCGTGCAGTATCTTGTTGGCATCCGTGACCGCCAGCACTTCCGAAATATCGTCGATAATCCATTCCATCGCCTTAGGCGGGTTGCCCAAAGAGATGAAGTGAAAAATATCCCGTAAGATGCCAATGGTTTGAGGAATGTTGTCATAGGCCAGCTTGCGGTTAAAACCGTTTTGGGAGCGGGTGCGGGCGGCAAACAACCCGTAGGTTACGGTCTGCGAATATAAATCGGCGAACTCCGCCTGAGATAAACCGCCGATTAAATATCGCTGGAAGGCTTCATAAAATCCCCGGATGCGCCCTTTCTGTTCCAGTTCCCAAGTCACAACCTCGTCTTTCAAAAAGCGCGTCCGCTTGGCCAATTCGACAGCTAAGGTTTGGGCGTCGTAGACTTTGGGCTGGGAGAAGGAGAAGAATTTCTCCAGCAGTTTGAAAAACGCCTCTGCGTTTTCCAGCGGCGGAACGGTTTTTAAGGTATGGATCACAAACGGGCGGGCGATGTTGACCTTATCCAGCAAAACGCCGTCGCGATAGAGCCTGAATTCGGTGAAATTGGTTAAGATCAGATTGGGGAAGGTATGCAGATAGCGCTTTAATTGGGCGCCGGTCTCGATTTGGTCTAAATGCTCGCTGGTTGGAGATTTAGCCTCGATGTAACCGACGATGTGCTGGGTTCCGTCCCAAACCCGGAAATCGGGATTACCGGCTTCGGTTGCTTTGGGCAGAGTGGTGACGTCGATTTGCTTTAAATTCGCCTGCGCCGCATAATTTACCAGCAGCGTTTCCAGGGCGGAATAAAAGCTTTCCTCCCGCGCATCCCCGCGGGAGGAGGTTTCAACCAGTTGTTTTAGGTATGATTTGAGCATTTAGTAACCTTTGCATCACGCCTTCACCCGCCTGATCTTCGCCCCTAAGCCGGTCAACTTCTCCTCCAGATGCTCATAGCCTCGGTCCAGGTGATAAATACGACTGACTTCGGTTGTTCCATCGGCGGCAAGTCCCGCCAGGATCAGCGATGCGCTGGCGCGTAAATCGGTGGCCATGACGGGTGCGCCGCTTAGATGTTCCACGCCGCGCACTAGGGCGCTGTGGCCGTCGATGGTGATGTCGGCTCCCATCCGATCCAGTTCCAGCACGTGCATGAAGCGGTTCTCAAAAACCGTTTCGCTGATGAGGCTGGTTCCCTCAGCCAGGCTCATCAAAACCATCCATTGCGCCTGCATGTCGGTAGGGAAACCGGGATAGGGCGCGGTGGTGATCGAAACCGCACGATTACGTTGCCCGTCGGATTTTACCCGTATGGTATCGCTTCCCTCCTCAACCTCCACCCCCGTCTCGCGCAGCCTGACGCTTAGGGCGATTAAATGGTTGGGGTTACAATCGGTAATCGTCACATCTCCGCCGGTGACCGCCGCCGCCAGCATCAGTGTTCCCGCTTCGATCCGATCGGGGATGATGCGATGTTTGACCCCTTGCAAACTTTCCACCCCGTCTATTACCAGATGATCAGAGCCTATGCCCTGAATTTGCGCTCCCATGTCGATTAGCATCAACGCCAGGTCGCTAATCTCCGGCTCTCTGGCGGCATTTTCAATGATTGTTTGCCCTTCAGCCAGAACCGCCGCCATCAACAAATTTTCCGTACCGGTAACCGTGGGCAGGTCTAAAGTGATCCTGGCGCCGTGCAAACGCTCCGCCTCCAACAGCACATACCCCTGTTCCAGGCTGACTTTCGCCCCCATCTTTTCAAAGCCTTTGAGATGCAGATTAATAGGCCGCGCCCCAATCGCACAGCCGCCGGGCAAGGAAACCTTGGCCTTGCCGCCTCTGGCAAGCAGCGGCCCCATCACCAGAACCGAGGCGCGCATGGTGCGCACCAAATCATAGGGCGCCTCATAAGCGTCCAGATGTGGGGTTTGAATCGTCAATGTCGATTTATCCTGATATTCCAGGCGGCTGCCCAGTTTACCCAGCAGTTGACCGATAGTGATTACATCCTTCAACCGGGGGACATTCTCCAGAATACACGCCTGATCGGTCAACAAAGTTGCAGCCAATAGCGGCAGAGCGGCATTTTTCGCCCCGCTGCAACGAACCTGCCCGGAAAGTCGGGCACCGCCGTCGATAATTATTTTGTCCAAGAAAGCTCCCTGATTAAGAGCTTATCCGTAAATAACCGTTACCTTTGGTTTCCCCTTTAGCAAAGGGGGATTAAGGGGGATTTGCAAATTGTAATTTCCATAAAGAATTTAATCTTTTGGTAATATGTCGTGTTCGAATAATTACTTAAGGTTAGATTCAATTTGAAAATCTCCCCAACCCCT
>JACRJN010000166.1 GCA_016235675.1 Candidatus Schekmanbacteria bacterium | reverse complement strand
CAGCCGGTTGGAATATGAGTTGATGCAAGCCAGGAAGTTGCAGGAAAAATTACAGCAGGCTAACCAATATTTGCGGGTGGAAAAATCCAGCCGGGAAAGCCTGGATCACCTGGCGAAAGAGGCGAAGAAATTGGGGTTTGTGCCGCCGCGGGAAGAACAGATCGTTCCCGTGGATGTGAGATAAAGGCCGAGATACGAGGTACGAGATAACAAGATACGGGAAAAAGTCGATTTATTGTATTCCGTACCTCGTATCACGTATCTCGGAAGTTCTAAAACTGGGGGGCAGGGGTTAGGGCCTGATGACCGGGGGGAAGTCAGACCCTAGCCTCTAAAAGAATCCTGATACGAGGTACGAAAGAGTCTCAAAATGTCATTCCCGTGAAAAGCGGGAATCCAGGCATTGTTTTAAAGAAAGGATGAAGAATGAGGGCGAAAGGGTGAAAAAGAAAAAGCCGCTTTTCTTCCTTTTTTTCATCCTTTATAATTTAGCCTTCAGCCTTAAATTAACTGGATTCCCGCTTTTGCGGGAATGACAAACAGAGAGTCTTCCATACCGCGTACCTCGAAAGTTTAGGGCTTGAGACTTGAGACCTTGGGGGGTGGGATTTCAAGCCTCAAGCCTAAAGATGTTGTCGACTCCCCCAACAGTGACAATGATAGAAACAGGTAGGTTGGGTTGAAAACGTGAAGCAACCCAGCCTGCTTGTTGCTAAGTGTAAGGGGAAGCGATTTAAAAATTCCCGAAAATAAATCGGGACAGGGGTTAGATTCTGATGACCGGGGGGAAATTAGAATCTAGCCCCTAAAAGCGAAAGGATGAAGTATGAAGGCTGAAGGATGAACTATAAAATAAAAATTTCATCCTTCATAATTCATCCTTCAGCCTTTAAAACTGGGGGGAAGGGGTTAGGTTCTGAGACTGGGGGGAATTGGTGCCTGACTCCTGATCCCGGTTAGAAAAGTAGTAATGAGGACTGAGGGATGAGGACTGAGTAAAGAAAACTTTCTATACCTGTCATGATTTAGGGGTTAGGTTTTAATGACCGGGGGGAAATTAGACCCTAGCCCCTGAAGTAGGGATGAGGCATGAGGACTGAGGGATGAGTGAAAAATACTCAGTCCTCAGTCCTCATACCTCGGAGCTAATATGTACCTCTCCCGTCGTTTATTGATATTGCGTCTGGGATTTTTGCTGCTTGCGGGAGTGTCCATCGCCCGCTTGTATCGCTTGCAGATAACCGAGCATAAAGTTTTGGCGGCCAAAGCCGAAACCCAGTATAAACCCAAAATCAAAGAAATCATGCGGGGGGCAATATTTGATCGGCGGGGACGGGAATTGGCGGTAAGTCTGCCGGTGGAATCGGCTTATCTGGTTCCGGCCTATTTCAGAAATACCGCAGATTTAAACCCGATAGCCGGGGTATTGGAAGTCCGTCCGGAAAAAATACAGGAGCTGACCAATCAGCGAAAATCCTTTGTCTGGTTAAAGCGCAGGCTCAGCCCCAGGCAGAAACAGGAATTGTCCGATTTAAAAACGGATGGTATCGGTTTTGTTACTGAAAAGCAGCGTTTTTATCCCAAAAAAACGCTGGCCTCTCATCTAATCGGTTTTGTTGGCGTAGACGGTAACGGCTTGGAAGGATTGGAGTTCCAGTTCGAGCGATACCTGACAAACGATAAAACATCTGCCGGATATGATTTGATATTGACGGTCGATGAGAATATTCAGGAAATAGCGCAAAGAGAATTAACCACCGCTTGTGAAGAAGTTGGGGCAAAGGGCGGCTGTGTGATTGTGATGGAACCCGGCAGCGGGGAAATCTTAGCTTTGGCCAACTATCCGCATTTCAACCCCAACAGCTTTGAGCGCTACTCATCATCCGATCGCCGCAACCGGGCGATAACCGATGTCTTCGAGCCCGGTTCCACTATGAAGGTATTCGTAGCGGCGGCGGCGCTGGAAGAGAAGCTTTATACTCCATCAAGTAAGATTTGGTGCGAAGAGGGTGAAATCACCCTGGGTGAAACAACCATCAAGGATACCGGTAAATACGGCGACTTGACGTTGACCCAAGTTCTTACTTATTCCAGCAATGTAGGGGCGATAAAGATCGGTTTGGCCTTAGGTCGGGAGCGATTATATAAGTATCTGAGAAATTTCGGTTTCGGGGAGCGCAGTCAAATAGATTTCCCCGGTGAAGCGGTGGGAATATTACGATCCCCGCAAGCTTGGTCGCAAACATCTTGCGCCACGATCGCCATCGGACAGGAAATCGGAGTGACCGTCCTGCAAATGGTCAGCGCTATGGCGGCGGTAGCCAATGACGGCTATCTGGTTCGGCCCCGCTTGGTGAAAGCGATTAAAAAGCCCGAAAACAGCGAATTGGCCGAGCAATTTGCCCCGCAGGTTCGGCGGCGGGTAATCTCTCAGGATACCGCCCGAAGTTTGAATGAAATCTTGCAGAATGTAGTAGAAAACGGTACCGGCACCGAGGCCGCCCTGCCTAATATAAAGGTAGCGGGAAAAACCGGCACCGCCCAGAAGATTGATCCGGAAACAGGCGCCTACTCAGAGGATAAAGTAGTTGCTTCCTTTATCGGATATTTACCGGCTCAAAAACCCCAACTGGTGATTTTAGCCATGGTGGACGAGCCTCAGGTTTCGGCCTGGGGCAGCAAAGTAGCCGCACCATTATTCAGAAAGGTTGCTGATCAGGTCGTATCCTATTCAAAAATTAATCCTTATAATGAAGCAGTACAGGTAGCACACAACAGGTGGTAGGTGGGGAAAAGCAGTGGAGGACGAAGATTGAAGGTTGGCTAATCGGTAATTGGGGGAATTACCGTTAGCCCTTCAATAGGGTAATGGGGGGAATTACCTTCATTCTCCATTATTCGGCATTCGGGGGGGATGACCGAAACTCTTTTCTGCTCTACCACCTTTTTTTGTTTTAGATCAAAAATATGAATTACCACGGAAACACAGAAGGACAGAAACACGGAATTTTAGAATTAGAAGCTCACCTTACGCAAGGTTGGATGTTTCGGTGTATCCTTGGCATGTTGCCCAAGGTGTTTCCCCTCTTTAGCAAAGAGGGGGCAGCCGTAGTCCCAGGGCTTTAGCCTTGGAAATTCAGCCCTAAAGGGCTGGAACTACGAAATTTAAGGGCAAAGGAAAAATACTTTCGCCTTTACTTGAGTTAATTAATTAATTTTTGTTTTTTCAGTGTTTCCGTTATTCCGTGTTTCTGTGGCAAGGTTTTTCCCATGAAGTTAGAACAACTTATAGCCAATTTATCGCCTCAATCGGTTTGGGGTGATAAACATGCAGAAATCAGCGGGATCGCCTATGATTCACGGAAGACGCGTCCCGGCTTTTTGTTTATCGCCGTGCCCGGTTTTGTCACCGACGGGCATAAATATATCCAGCAGGCAATAAAGTCAGGAGCAAGCGCGCTGATTATCAGCGAAGCCGAATACCGCCCCGCTGATTTTGAGGGCACGGTAATTTTGGTTTCCGACAGCCGCAGAGCCTTATCTTCCACAGCCGATATTTTCTATGGCCGCCCTTCCCGCAAACTGCATTTAATCGGGGTCACCGGCACCAACGGCAAGACCACCACCGCCTTCTTAATCGCTAATATCTTACGAACGGCGGGTAGAAAAGTGGGGCTGTTGGGCACCATCGAATATCAGATCGGCGATCAGATTTTGCCTGCCGCGCGTACTACCCCTGAATCGCTGGACTTGGCGGACCTGTTGGCCAGAATGGTAAACGCCGGGTGCGAGTATGCGGTGATGGAAGTATCCTCTCATTCCCTGGCTTTGAATCGTGTGGCGGACTGTCATTTCAAAACAGCGGTTTTCACCAACCTTACCCCGGAGCATCTGGATTACCATAAAAATATGGAAGATTATTTTCAGGCCAAGTATAAATTATTTCAAGCCTTGGACAGCTCTGGCACCGCCGTCAGCAATTTCCATCAGGACTGGGGGCAACGCATGGTCAAAGAATGCCAGGCCAAGGTTTGGTCCTACAGCCTTTCTGCCGGCGCCGATATTAGCGTGGAAAGTTATGCAGCTAACCGGCATGGACTGCACGCCAGGCTCAATATAAAGGGGCAGCTTCATGAACTGCGTTCGCCCCTGTTGGGTGAATATAATCTGGATAACCTGATGGCGGCTTGTGCGGTTTGCCTGGCTCAGGGCATGGATTGGGCGACGATCACCTTAGGGATTGCCGGGCTGAAAAGCGTTCCCGGACGCTTTGAGCCGGTAATTTGCGGGCAGGATTTTACCCTGATCGTCGATTACGCCCATACTGAGGACGCCCTGCTTAATCTGCTAAAAGGGGCGCGCCGGTTAAACCCCAAACGCTTAATCACGGTTTTCGGATGCGGCGGGCAGCGCGACCGGCAAAAACGCCCGCTTATGGGGGCGGCAGCCTATCAATTGAGCGATTTCGTGATCGTGACATCCGATAATCCGCGGCTGGAAGATACTCTGGAAATTATCCATGAGGTGGAGCAGGGAATATCAGCGCTGGGCGCTCTCAAAGACTCTTATCATATCGTACCCGACCGGCGTCAGGCAATTATGGAAGCTATCAATTTAGCGGAAAAGGATGACCTGGTGGTACTGGCCGGTAAAGGACATGAAAATTATCAAATTATCGGGGATAAATCCTACCCCTTCGACGATAGATTGGTAGCCAGAGAGATTTTAGGGAAATTATTTAAAGGATGAAGGATGAAGGATGAAAAAGATATTTGATTCAGTAGGAAAATAAACCCCTGTAGGGTGGGCTCTGCCCACCATTTTAAACTATTCTCAATTTAAATTATCCCGGTCATAACTAATGTAATGGCAACCAAAATTGGTGGGCAAAGCCCACCCTACAAAACTAACTTAAGCAAGTTAAAGGTGCAAAACAAACTCCTTCCCCCTTGAGGGGGGAAGGTTGGGATGGGGGTGATTGCAGGATGAAGGCGGAAGGATGAGGGATGAAAAAAGAGTTTTATTCTTTGGTTTTATTCATCCTTCATCCTTTAAGTAATCACCCCCACCCTATCCCTCCCCCCTCAAGGGGGAGGGGAAATTGCTAAGTTAGCGCTTAGGGGGGTACTTTTAATCCCAAGGGAATGCGATGTTATATTATTTACTTTATCCATTGCATAAACAATATGCAATATTTAATGTTTTCAAATACTTAACTTTTAGAACTTCTTATGCGGTTTTGACCGCTTTAGCAATAAGCTTTTTAATCGGCCCGCGCTTGATCAAATGGCTGGCGCAATTCCCGGTCAGCGGCAGTATCCGTGATTATGTGCCTAATACCGGGGTGGGCACAAGTATTAAAGCGCAGACCCCGACTATGGGGGGGATTTTGATTCTGATCGCGGCGATAATCCCCACCTTGTTATGGGCGAATCTGAATAACCGCTATATCTGGCTGACTGTTTTTGTAACCGTTGCGATGGGGCTGGTCGGCTTATGGGACGATTATCTCAAAATAAGACACCAATCCCATGAGGGATTAAACGGCCGGGAAAAATTGCTGGGACAGGTTTCGGTGGCTTTGATTGCCGGTTTATATTTATATCTTAATCCGGCGGACGGATTTACCACCAAGCTTCCGGTGCCTTTTCTAAAAAACGTCCGGCCCGACATCGGTAGCTTTTATATTTTATTAGTGATAATTGTGATTGTCGGTACTTCCAATGCGGTGAATTTGAGCGACGGTCTGGATGGATTGGCAATCGGCCCGATGATTATCGCTATCGCTACTTTTATGGTGCTAAGTTATGTGGCCGGGCATATTAAATTCGCCAATTATCTGATGATTATCAATATACCGGGCAGCGGCGAGTTAACGGTGTTTTGCGGCAGCTTATTGGGTGCCAGCCTGGGGTTTTTGTGGTTCAACGCCTATCCGGCTCAGGTTTTTATGGGTGATATTGGCTCGCTGTCATTGGGCGGGGCGCTGGGAATCGTCGCCCTTATCACCAAGAACGAGCTTTTGCTGATTTTAGTCGGTGGGGTATTTGTGGTGGAAACCTTATCGGTAATTATCCAGGTGGTTTCCTGCCGGTTAATCGGACGGCGGGTTTTCCGCATGGCTCCTCTGCATCATCATTATCAGATGCACGGATGGGAAGAGCCGAAGATTATCGTGCGTTTTTGGATTATCGCGATTATTCTGGCGTTGGTGAGTTTGAGTACTTTGAAGCTGCGGTAGGGTCACCTTAGCCCCTTCTCCCTCCGGGAGAAGGTTGGGATGAGGGTTCAAAAATTTAAAAAATTAAATTATGGTACCCTCACCCTAGCCCTCTCCCAAAAGGAGAGGGGATATTGATAAGGAGTTTTTTCCATGTTAAACGTTGCCGGCAAAAAAATAACGGTACTGGGGCTGGCGCGCAGTGGGGTCGCGGCGGCTAATCTGCTGGTGCAGAAAGGGGCTGAGGTTACCGTTACCGATATGAAAACTGAAGCCGCTTTAAGCAAGCATTTAGCCAAATTGGATAAAAGAGTTAAGTTATGTCTGGGGGGGCATTCGGACGAACTGTTTGTTAACCCTGATTTGATCATTATCAGTCCGGGTATTCCATTAACCATACCTCCCGTGATAAAAGCCCAGAAAGCCGGTAAAAAAATTATCAGTGAATTGGAATTGGCTTATCGGATGACAGAAATTCCCTTCATCGCCATAGGCGGCACCAACGGGAAAACTACAACTACCACGCTCGTCGGTGAACTTCTGAAGGCTGCCGGGTTAAATGTTTCTGTCGGCGGTAATATCGGTTTTGCCGCCTGCCAGGCACTAATGGATAATCCTGGCGCTGATTATTGGGTGACCGAGGTCAGCAGTTTTCAAACGGATACTATTGAACAGTTTCGTCCCTATATTGCCTTACTGCTTAACATCACTCCAGATCATTTAGACCGTTATCCGACCTATGCTGATTATATTGCAGCCAAAGCCAGGCTGTTTTTAAATCAAACAGAAAAAGATTTCGCTATTCTTAACGCCGATGACCCTTTGGTGCTGAAAGCGGCACACGGAACGCGGGCGGTCAAGTTTCTGTTCAGCCGTTTACAGGATTTGCCTGAGGGAATAATGGTTAGAGGAGGAAGGATTATGATCAAATGGGAGGGTTTAAGCAGTGAAATCTGTTCCATAGACGACCTGGGCATCCAGGGAACCCACAATGTGGAAAATGCTCTTGCAGCTTCCGCCGCCGCGGTGATTTGCGGTATGTCGTCCCCGCTGATTAAAAAGGTGCTGGCCGGATTTCAGCCTTTGGAACACCGGATGGAGTTTGTCACCTATTTTAATGGGATAACCTTCATCAATGATTCCAAGGGTACCAATATCGGTGCCGTTTTCAAGTCACTGGACAGCTTCGACCAACCCATCGTTTTGATCGCCGGAGGTAAAGACAAAGGCGGCGATTTCTCGTCTTTAGAGGAATTGGTCAAAGAAAGAGTCCGCAACGTGGTGCTAATCGGGGAGGCCACTGCTAAGTTTAAAGAAGATTTGCCCGCGGTGCAAGATAAACTGCACGAGGCCGATACCATGCAGAATGCGGTACGCAAAGCCTTTGCCCTGGCGCAAAAGGGCGATGTGGTACTGCTCTCCCCGGCTTGTGCCAGTTTCGACATGTTCGAAAATTACGAAGAGCGCGGGCGTATTTTTAAAGCGGCGGTAAAGAATCTGGAACAGGAAGTGACGGGAGAAAGGGCGTAAAAACCGGTTGTCGGTTGTCCGTTGATGTTTCGGTGTGTCCTCACGCCGAAAGACCTACATTTCCCTTGCGCCTTAACCGACAACCTTTTGGGATGTTTATGAGATACCGCTTATTATTTTGCGGCAAGGCGCTTCTAATCAGCACGCTGCTTTTGAGCGCGATCGGTGCGGTGATGGTTTACAGCGCCAGTCTGCCTTTGGCGCAGGGGCAGTATCAGGACGGTTATTTTTTTCTCAGGCGGCATCTGATCAGATTGGGGTTGGGGCTTCTGGCAATGTTATGTACCTGGTGGATAGTGCGCAGCCGACGTATCAATTTACGCTATTTCGCCTATCCGCTGACCTTGATAAGCCTGGCTTTGCTTTGGGCGGTGCTTTATTCTCCCTTAGGTGTAAAAATCCGGGGTGCCCAGCGCTGGCTTTCCTTTCGGGGGTTTTTGTTTCAACCGGTGGAACTGGCCAAATTGGGCTTGGTATTTTGCCTGGCGCATCTGGCGGCTAAAAGCCAGGAAAGAGAAGACAAAGGGCTTTATTTTCTGGGATTAGCTGGGGGAATGATGTCGGCGGTACTCTTTTTTGTAGTACGTCAACCGGATTTAGGCAATACTTTATTATTGGGTTCGATTACCTTTATATTTTTCTTTTTAGCACGCGTCCATCTGGTTTATTTATTAAGCTTGGGCTTGATTGCCGTATCGACAGCGGGATTATGGCTAACCCGCTATCCATATGTGCAAAAACGACTGGCGGCCTTTATCGATCCTTGGCAGCACGCAGCCGATGGCGGTTTTCAAACGGTGCAATCTTATCTGGCTTTAGGCAACGGCGGTTTATGGGGATTGGGTTTAGGAGCGGGACGACAAAAGTGGGGCTATCTGCCGGAGGCGTATTCGGATTTTATCCTGGCGGTGATCGGCGAAGAATTGGGATTGATTGGGGCGGGGTTGGTAATAATTGGCTTTTTTATCCTGATTTGGGCTGGCTTTAAAATTGCCGCAGCATCCGCAGACCTGTTTACCGGTTATCTCTGCGCCGGAATTATCAGCATCATCGGCTTGCAGGCTTTTTTAAATATCTGGGTGGTCATCGGATTGTTTCCCAATAAGGGGCTGCCGCTGCCTTTTATTAGTTATGGGGGGACATCATTGGTGGCAAATTTAATAGGCATTGGTATCCTTTTGGCTTATGCCACGGAGAAAACAGGCTTGAGACCTGAGGCTTGAGGCTTGAGGAAAGGCAGTTTCTCAAGCCTCAAGGGGCTGTGCCGCAACCGATAAATTGCGATTCCCTCTCCCCTGGGAGAGAGTCAGGGTGAGGGTTCAAAAGCAATTATCTTAAAAAATCAATTAGATAACTTAAGGTACCCTCACCTTAATCCTCTCCCAGGGGGAGAGGAAAAATACAAATATGAGTTGCGGCACAGCCCCTCAAGCCTCAGGTCTAAATATCATGAAAATACTACTGGCCGCAGGCAAGACTGGCGGGCACATCTTTCCGGCCTTGAGCGTTGCGCAGGAATTTTTACGCCGAAACCCTGAGAGTGAAATCCTCCTGGTGGGAAGCCCTGATGAGATTTCCAGCCGGATTTTTGCACAGTACGGTATCCAATGGCGGGGTTTAGAGGCTCTGCCTGTAAAGGGCGCAGGTTTTATCGGTAAGCTAAAAGCGGTAAAGGCTTTACTTGCGGCGATAAAAAAAGCCGGGGAGATTATCAAACAATTTGAGCCTCAGTCAGTAATCGGTTTTGGCGGCTATACCTCGGCGGCAGTAATCATAGTGGCCAAGAGAAAAAAAATCCCCTGCTATTTGCAGGAGCAGAATCTTTTACCCGGTATAACCAACCGCTGGCTGGGTAAGCTGGTAAAGAAGGTTTTCATCTCCTTTGCCGATTCCGAAAAGTACTTTCCCGCCGGACACACTCTTTGGGTGGGGAATCCGATCCGCAGGGAAATCGGAACAGGCAAACAGGATTACGGTCTTTTCGGCTTGGAATCCGGGCGCTTTACCTTATTGGTTTTCGGAGGAAGCCAGGGGGCGCATGGGATAAATCAGTTAATTATCGATGCGATGATTTTGTGGCCGGATAAAGAGTTACAGATTATTCATCAAACCGGCGAAAGGGATTATATCTGGGCGCAGAAAAATTATAGACAGATAAATCTCAAAGCGTGCGTGCAGCCTTTCATCACCCAGATGCCGGAGGCTTACGCTTGCGCCGATTTGATAATCTGCCGGGCGGGGGCAACCAGTATCGCCGAACTGTTACAGGTGGGGAAAGCCGCGATTCTGATTCCTTATCCTTATGCGGCGGATGATCATCAAACCTTGAACGCCCGCAGTTTGGAAAAACGAGGGGCGGCAATATTTTTGCCGGAGAAAGATTTGACGGCACAACGTTTGATTGAAGAAATTAAGACGTTGCAGACGGATAAAGCAAAACGGGGGAAAATGGGACAGGCGGCTAAAGACCAGGCAAAGCCTGAGGCGGCAGCGGCTATAGTGGATTATTTAATACAGCAAAACGGAGGACAATTGGTATAACAGTGTATCGGTGTTTTTGATTCTTGAATTGTAATAGGGGGGGATTATGGCCAAACGGGGATTGGCAGTAGTTCTGATATCATTGATGCTTAGTGTTTCGGTCTGGGCGAAAAACCACAATGCCCAATTACTGGAAGCAGCCAAAACAGGCAGTGCCTCTGTGGTTAAAAAAACGCTGGAAAAGGGCGCTAATGTGAACGCCAAAAACGAATACGGGCAAACAGCCCTGATGTGGGCGGCTTTAAGCGGAGATGAAAACACAATCAAGATTCTATTAAAGTCCGGCGCCGATGTGAATGCCAAGAATAGCGACGGACAGACCGCCTTGATGTGGGCGGCTCTGGCCGGACACAGCGATGTAGTGCAAATGCTGATCGATGCAGGTGCGGATGTTCATGCCAAAAATAAGGATAAACAAACCGCTTTGATGCTGGTGGCAAGGAATTTGTCCGTGCCGTCGGGGAGGTAAGGACTGAGGGATGAGGACTGAGGGGTGAGTAAATTAAGAATGAATACTTAAAAATTCTTAATTCTAATTAATTAACCCAAGTTGTCGCCTTACATGGGTTTTGTTTAAACAATTACAATATGTCATTCCCGTGAAAACGGGAATCCAGAACTTGTTGAAAAGCATGCCCTCATGAAACTTGTCCTCACGAAAGTGGGGAATGGGGAACTGGATTCCCACTTTTGTGGGAAGGACAATTGTGTGTTCTCTATAATACAATACTCGGATAGCTAGCAACTTGGGTTCATTACTCAGTCCTCAGTCCTGAGCAACTCAATCCTTAATAGACTGCTATATTTCATTTCTAGTTAAGGAGGATACCTATGTCGGAACTGAGAAATGGTCGGGAATTACTATCCGCCGCCTGGGATGGTCGCACTGATGTGGTTAAATCATTACTTGCATCCGGAGCTGATGTCAATTCAAAAGATGAAAAAGGCAAAACCGCTTATGTAACACCTTTGATGTTTGCAGTTCTACGTGGAAATTTTAAGACAATCGAAACCTTACTGGCGCACGGCGCCGACGTGAACGCCAAAGACAGAAACGGCTACACGGCCATAATGATGGCACAGGAAATCAATCAGATAAAAATTGTAGAGATGCTGAAAAACGCCGGGGCGAAAGCGTAAGCAGGTATGAGTTATGAGGACTGAGGTATGAGCTATCAATGGTTAATGTAGCGCGGGAGTTCATCTCCCGTAAGCAGGCGCCGCAAACGGGGGATAAACCCCCGTGCTACGAATTATTCTTTATTCTTTGATAGCGAATTGGTATTAGTCTTCATAACTCACACCTGCTCTTCAGGAGACTAAATTGCTCAATAAAATTCAACATATACACTTTGTAGGGATCGGCGGGATCGGGATGAGCGGGATTGCCGAGGTTTTGCTTAATCTGGGTTACCGGGTAAGCGGCTCCGATTTGAAATCCACTCCGGTTACCCAGCGGCTAATCTCATTAGGGGCGCAGATTTATATCGGACATCAGGCCGAAAATCTAAAGCCCGATGTGGACGTGGTGGTGGTATCATCCGCAGTCTCCGCCGATAATCCCGAAGTGATCGCAGCCCGGCAGCATTTGATTGCCGTGATTCCGCGTGCCGAGATGCTGGCCGGATTGATGCGCCTGCAAAAATACGGTATCGCAATAGCCGGAACCCACGGCAAAACTACCACCACCTCAATGGTGGCGATGGTCTTGGCCGAAGGCGGCTTAGACCCGACAATAGTAGTAGGAGGACGACTGGAAGCGATCGGCAGCAATGCTCGTTTGGGGCAGGGAGATTTTCTGGTAGCCGAAGCGGATGAGAGCGACGGTTCCTTCTTGCAGCTCTCCCCTGCTCTCGCCGTCGTAACCACTATCGATGCCGAGCATTTGGATCATTACCAAGATTTGGACGATATTAAAGACGCATTTCTGCAATTTATTAATAAAGTACCGTTTTACGGCTGTTCCGTTTTATGCCTGGATCAGGAAAATATCCAAAGCCTCCTGCCTAAGGTTAAACGGCGCTACATTACTTACGGATTGACGCCGCAGTCTGATATTGTGGGCGAGGATATAACCCATCAGGGCTGGAAAAGCGGTTTCCGAGTACGATTTCACGGTAAATTAATGGGCGACGTTACCCTGCCCTTACCGGGATTGCACAATGTTTACAATAGCCTGGCGGCTATTGCCGTCGGCTATGATTTAGGGCTGGATTTTGAAGTGGCCAGGAGCGCTTTAAGTAAATTTAAATCCCCCGATAGACGTTTCCATCTGCGCGGGACTTTTAAAGAAGCCTTGGTCATTGATGATTATGCCCATCATCCGGTAGAAATCCGCGCCACATTGGCCGCGGCTAAAAACGGCTGGAGTTCCCGTACCGTAGTAGTGTTTCAGCCTCATCGCTATAGCCGGGTGAAGGCGCTTTTACAGGATTTTGCCACCGCTTTTTATAACGCCGATTATCTGATCATTACCGATATTTATCCGGCGGGAGAAAAACCGATCCCCGGTGTAAATGCTGAGCAGATTGCCGAGTTAGCCCGCAAACATGGACATAAGCAAGTGTTTTATATCCCTACATTAGGAGAGGCTCTGGCACAGGTGAAGCACATTGCTCAACCGCATGACATCGTTTTGACTTTAGGCGCCGGTAATATCTGGCAAGTGGCTGAGGAGTTGATAAAGCAGGGGGAATAACAATGCTGTTGACTTAAGGAATAATGGAAAGGGTTTTCCGTAATCTGTCATTGCGAGCGGAGCGAAGCAATCTAAAGTTCGTGCGGCTGAGATTGCTTCGGCGATAAAGCTGCCTCGCAATGACAATTTCTTAAGTCAACAGCATTGGGGGGGGGAATAAGCCATTAACAACGATTGGGTCAAGGAATTCAATAAGTTATACTTAAAAGGGCAAGTTTTGTATGATGAGCCTTTGCGTCGTTATACCTCCTTTAAAATCGGGGGCCCGGCGCGGGGACTTGTTCTGCCTGCCGATCTGGATGATTTGAGGAAAATTCTGCATTTCGTCCGGGAGTATAAAGTCGAGGTTTTTTTATTGGGAGCAGGCAGCAATTTATTGGTACGGGACGGCGGATTCGACGGTCTTATCATCAATCTTTGCCTGGGCTTTAAGAATATCTCCCATCAAGACAATCTGTTGCGCGTCCAGGCCGGTGTGCTGGTGCCCAAACTTCTGTCTTATGCCCAGGCCAACGGATTGGGCGGCTTGGAATTTTTAGTGGGAATTCCCGGCACAATCGGCGGCGCTTTGGCTATGAATGCCGGGGTAAAAGATCATGAGATCGGCCAATTCGTGAAATGGGTATCAGTCATGCGCTTTAACGGTGAATACGAGTGTTTGAACAAAGAGCAAATTATTTTCGGGTATCGGGTATCCTCGCTTTCCGCTGAAGGAATCGTAATCGAAGCCGAATTGGAATTGAATCCGGCAAAAAGCCAGGAAATAGAATTTAAAATGAATGAATATATTGCCAAGCGCAGAAATACCCAGCCCTTATGGGCTTCTGCCGGGTCTATTTTCAAGAATCCAGCGGGAGATTACGCCGGACGTTTAATTGAGGAAGTCGGATTGAAAGGACGGCGTAGCGGCGATGCCCAACTATCTGAGGAACATGCCAATTTTATCGTCAACCTGGGTTCAGCCAGCGCTCACGATGTTGAAGAACTGATGCAGAATGTCCAGCGGGAGGTTTTGGTAAAAAAGGGAATCTGGCTGGAGCCAGAGGTCAGGATTATCGGGCATAAGAAGGAGGCTTGAGGGAAAACAATCGAGATACGAGATACGAGATACGATAAAACCAAATTTCCGTATCTCGTATCTCGGCTTGGGGAAATTATGTATCGTCGGACGTTATCCAGAAAAAAACAAAGTGTTTTGCAGGTATGGTATCAGGCTATGCAGCAAAGCCTGAAAATAGTTATGCCGCCGCTGGTATTGTTGGGAATCGGGTACGGCAGCGTGCATTTGCCGCATTACCTGGCGAAATTAGATTATTTTAATGTAAAAACAATAGAGATCAGCGGCAATAACAGCTTGACAAAAGATGAGATAATAGCCGCAGCCGGAATCGCCGTAGGACAAAACAGCATTTCTATAGATTTGGCGGATGTCCGGCAGTGTTTGCTGTCGCAACCTTATATAGAAAGCGCCGCCATAGAGCGTAAGCTGCCGGGTAAGATTAATATCGTGATAAAAGAGCGGCAAGCGGCAGCATTTATCCGGACTCCTAAGGGATTTTATTCGGTCGGTGCCGATGGTTTGGTGCTGGAAAATATCGGTACAGCTAAAGAAGATAAAAGGTTTAAAAAAGACCCGAATACAGTTGACCCCCGTCCGGTTTTTCAGGGAATAGCTAATGTTCAGGTCGGGGAAAAAATAATCCAGGGACAACGGTTATTAAGTTTCCTTGCTGCTGAGGGCGTTTTACCGGATTTTTCCCACTTTGACGTTACCGACGACCGTAACCCGGTTTTATTTAACCGCTGGGAAAAGATCAGGATTTTATTGGGACCGGGCGATTGGGGACAAAAGCTCAGCCGTTATTTTCTGATTTATCAGGGCTTACGGGCACGCAGCGCAGAAGTCGACAATATTGATCTGCGCTATGCCCGGATGGTTGTGGTAAGTTATAAGACGTAAAAGAATCTAAGTTTTATTTTAACCACGAAGCACACGAAGATCACGAAGAAAAGAGAAAAGAATAGCTGTTAGTTAGAAACATTAAAACCAACAACACTCTTTACTTGCATTTCTTTGTGCTCTTTGTGCTCTTCGTGGTTAAAAAAAGGGGTTCGTTTTGGCCAAGACGATCAAAGGACAAGTAGTTACCGGATTGGACATCGGTACCACCAAAATATGCGCCATTATTGCCGAAAGTACCGCCAACAGTGTGGATATTATCGGCATCGGCTCCCACCCTTCCAAGGGATTGCACAAGGGAGTAGTGGTGAATATCGAAAGTACCGTCCAGTCAATCCGCAAGGCGATCGATGAAGCGGAAAAGATGGCCGGGGTCAAGGTGCATTCGGTATTTACCGGTGTAGCGGGGGGTCATATTAAAGGCTTCAACAGCCGCGGCCTGGTGCCTATCTCCAGCAAAGATAAAGAGGTGCGGCAGGAGGACATCGACCGGGTGCTGGAAGCGGCCAGGGCGGTGGCGATTCCTTTAGATCGGGAGGTTTTGCATATTATCCCTCAGGAATATTTCATCGATGACCAGGATGGGATCAAAGAGCCGTTGGGGATGTCCGGAGTGCGACTGGAGGCTCAGGTACATATCGTCACCGGAGCGGTGACCTCCGTGCAGAACATCATTAAAAGCGTCAACAAATCCGATTTGGATGTAGAAGATATTATCCTGGAGCAACTGGCCTCCAGCGAAGCCACGTTAACCCCGGATGAAGTCGAATTGGGCACCCTGTTGATAGACATTGGCGGGGGTACTACCGACATCGCCATTTTCGTGAACGGCAGTATTTGCCACACGGCGGTAATCGCTTTAGGCGGCAGTCATTTTACCAGGGATATTTCGGTAGGCTTGCGCACACCGCTAGCCCATGCCGAGCGGATCAAGCAGACATATGGCTGCGCTCTGGCCGAGATGCTGACCAGCGACGAGAAAATCGAAGTGCCCAGTGTCGGCGGTCGCAGCCCGCGCTTTTTATCCCGCAAGGTATTATGCGAAATCATCGAGCCGCGGGCACAGGAAATATTTGAGCTGGTAAATCAGGAGATCAACAGCGCCGGTTACAAGAGAATGCTGGGGGCTGGTGCGGTAATTACCGGCGGGGCGGTAATCATGGAGGGAATGCCCGAAATCGCCGAGCAGATTCTTGATCTGCCGGCACGCCGCGGATTACCCGCAGGCGTTGGCGGTTTGGTGGACGTGATCAACAGCCCGATTTATGCCACCGGCGTAGGATTGATTCTATACGGCTTGCGCCACAGCCGGGAGACTGTCTGGTTCAAGCGCTCGTCGGGTAAGAATGTGTTTAACCGGATTCTGGGGCGGATGAAGGACTGGTTCTAGGAAGGCTTCAGGCTTTGGGCTTCGGGCGTAGTGCCGGGGCTTTAGCCCCGGAAATTCAGCCCTTAAGGGCTGGGACTACGAAACTACGAAACTACGAAACTACGAAACTACGAAACTACGAAACTACGAAACTTGGATGTTTTGGTCAATTTTATAGTTTAATTTACAAAAACTTTACTATAAACAGGGGGCGTATTAATGATTGCCTTAGCGGAAAAAGTTAAAGAAGCCGCAAAGATTAAGGTAATAGGTGTAGGGGGCGGTGGCTGTAATGCGGTTGACCGGATGATTAGTTCCAATGTGCGCGGGGTGGAGTTCATTACCGTCAATACCGATTCCCAGGCGCTGGAACGATCCCTGGCCAAGCGCAAGATTTTGCTGGGCGAAGGGCTGGGCGCCGGGGGTAATCCCGACGTCGGCCGCAAATCCGCCCAGGAAGCATATCAGGAACTGTCCAAGGAATTAGCCGGGGCGGACATGGTATTCGTCACTGCCGGGATGGGCGGCGGCACCGGTACCGGCGGCGCCCCGGTCATCTCCAAGATTGCCCGTGAATCGGGCGCCCTTACCGTTGCCTTGGTAACCAAACCCTTTATCTTCGAGGGCAAGAAGCGGATGCTGCAAGCGGAAGAAGGTTTGCGGGAACTAAGAAATGTCGTTGATACGGTGATTATTGTGCCCAATCAGCGTTTATTAGCCGTGGCGGAAAAACAGACCGCCTTTTTCAAGGGCATTTTCAAGATGACCGATGACGTCCTGCTGCATGCCGTCCAGGGAATTTCCGAGATTATTACCGTTCCGGGATTGATCAACGTGGATTTTGCCGATGTGCGGGCGGTCATGTGCGAACGCGGCCCGATTTTGATGGGAACCGGCATGGGCAAAGGGGATTCTGCCGCAAAAGAGGCGGTAAACAACGCTATTTGCAATCCCTTGTTAGAGGATACCGTAGCCAAGATCGAGGGTGCCAAAGGCGTGTTATTGAATATGACTGGCGGTTCTAATTTGACTCTGCCTCAAGTGAGCGAAGCGGCCTCTGTTGTTTCTGAACTGGTGCATGATGACGCCAATATCTTTTTCGGGGCGGTATTCGACAGCCGCATGACCGACGAAGTGCGGGTCACTATCATCGCTACCGGTCTGGGTCAGGAACATATCGCCAAGAAAAAAGAGGGCGGCTTAATCCACTTGGATACTCTGGAAGCCAGAATAAAATCGGCCAAACCGGCGGTACAGCCTGTGCCTGACAACAATCGCCGCTCCAATCGATTTGATGAGCAACAGGATCGCGACATTCCGGCCTTTATGCGCTATCAGCCTGATTAGTTTTTTGGATTTTATGATTCTTCCCACTATCGATTTGTCTTGAAAACATACCTTTTTATTGCCTCCCTAATGGCCTGATTCTTGCATTTTTATCTATTTGATTGATATTCATACTTACAAATTATGTCTCGTATTACGTAGTAGCATCTGTAGGGTGGGCTGTGCCCACCAATCCTATGTCGGGCAATCAAAATTTTGGTAGCGTTCTCAACAGGAGACCCGAAGCGTCATTGCGAGCTTTAGCTACGCAATCCCCATGCGTGCGTAGAGATTGCTTCGGCGATAAGGCTGCTGAGCTATGACATTTTTCAGCGAAATTGAGACTAAAACGGTGGGCACAGCCCACCCTACAATATACGCCAGGGAAAATGTGGGTAGTGTCAAAAGTTTCATGAAAGAAAGGGATTAGTAAATGAAGAAGGCTGTGGAAATGGCGGGTTGTGGAAAAGTCGTTATAAGCAGATAGTTATATGGGCATCATAGTACCGACTTTCCCACAGCCCTTGGATAACT
>JACRJN010000164.1 GCA_016235675.1 Candidatus Schekmanbacteria bacterium | reverse complement strand
CCTTCAGGGCTGAACTTCAGGGCGTTAGCCCTGCAATTATGACTCTCAATACTTTCGGCGCGTTCCATACGAACACACCTTTTTTGCAGCCCTAAGGGGCTGAAAATACGTGGCTGAAGCCACGGGACTACGTTTTTTAAAATATATAAATATCTACCTTTAGGTGAACACTCTCAAAAATGGGGGGGGAAATGCCTTATAACCTTAAGTCCAATCCCGGTTATTTATTAAAAATACTTTTCGTTCTGTTATCCCTGATTCTTGTCACAGGCTGTAAAGTAGAAAGCGTTAAAGAGGAAACGCCCACAAGTAGTCTGGTTTTATCAGGCGACTGGTCAGGAACTACCGACCAGGGAGAAAATTTAGTTTTCGTCATTACGGGAATAGATTCTTCTGATTATTCTGAACCGCTTCAGGACACGAGTTTTCAAGTCACCGGTATCGCCTATACTGTCGATATGACCGGAACCGCTTGTTCCGCAACCGTGGCAGGCAATATAAGCGATCTGACCAATCAAATAATTAATAACGAAGTTCAAACAACGATGGTCGACGGTGTCGGCTTTTTCCTGCATATCTATTTCGATTCCGAAACCCAATGTCACGGTACCTGGAGATTCACCAATACAACCTGCGATGCCGATAACAGCGGGACGTTCACTGCGACAAAGAATGGCGGGGTCTGTCTGGATGCCGATGGAGACGGCTATTACACTGCCTGCGGGAGAACTGATTGCAACGATGGCGATGTCAACATCAATCCGGCACAAGTCGATAGTTGCGATACGATTGATAATGATTGCGACGGATACATAGATGAAGATTGCGGCGTCGATAGCGGCGACACCGGAGGAGATACAGGCGGAGATACCGGCGGGGGAGATACCGGCGGGGATTGTATTAAAAATACCTACTACCGCGATTACGATGAAGACGGTTTAGGTGACCCGACGGTATTTATTGAAGATTGTACCATTATTTCCGGTTACGTAACCGACAACTCCGATCCGGATGATGCGGACGCCTTTAATCCGGGAAACAATATCATTACCGTTTGCCAGTCAGGCGGTTGTGATTTTACTACAATTCAAGCGGCTATCGACGCGTCTGTTAATTACGATACCATTATGGTCGATGATGGGACTTATTATGAACATATTGTATATGAAAATAAGAATATTAGGGTAAAGTCTTTAAATGGAGCTGAATATACCAGTATTGACGGTTATTTTGGCAACAATTCCGTTGTAATTATGAATTCAGGTGTAGCAACAGCTCCAATGCTGGAGGGCTTTACTATCACAAACGGAAATGGGACTATAGGCGGTCAGGATAGATTTGGCGGTGGAATTTATATTGATGGTTTATGTACCCCGACGATCAAAAAATGCATTATTTATAATAATGTGTCTGATCAAGGTGGAGGAATTTATAGCGACCAGGCAACGTATAAAGACTCGGCGGCAATAATCGATTGTACTATCAATTCTAATAGCAGCGTAGATGGGGGGGGAATTAATATGGGAACTAATGGAAGCATTATCAATTGTTTGATAACTAATAATAAAAGTTGGCGTGGTGGAGGAATAACCTTAAGGGGATCTGAAGCAATAATTAAAAATTGCACAATTGAAAACAATTCAGCGGGATATGGTGGTGGGGTGGCTGGTTATTGGCCAGAAACCTCTGCAAAAATTAATGATTCTATTATCAGAAATAATTATGCTTCACGTAGCGGCGGGGGAATTTGGGGAGGGTCAGAGGCTTCGATGACTATAGTTAACTCCCTTATTAGTAACAATATAGCCAATGCTTCTGAAAAAGATATTGAAAAAAAGGAAGAAGTAAGCCAAGAAGAGGATGATTGTGGATATATGGCGCAAGGTACGAGCGGAGAAGAGTCAGATACCGGACAAGAGATAATAAATCCCGATACCGGAGAAGAGGAACCCGGAGATGATTGTGATGGTTTTTGTAATGGTGATGACGGCGGTGGAATCATGTTTTATAAAGCCGGTTCATTAACCATTAACGATTCTGTGATCAACAGCAATACTACCAATGCTAGTGGTGGAGGGATTGCTTTTGGGGAATCAGCGTCTATGAAAATTACCCTTTCTATTATCAAGGACAATATTGCTGGTGCAAGAAGTTATGGCGGGGGTCTTTTTTCTAATGCAGGCGGTGAATTGAGTAGTACTATTATTAGCGGCAATTCCGCTATGGATGGCGGTGGAATTTTAGCATCAAAAACACCGGCGACAATAACAAACTGCATTATCAGCGGGAATAAAGCAAAGCAGTATATTCCTAAAAAACTTGACGAAGAGGATATTATGGGAGGCGATGGCGGCGGAGTGTATTCTAATGCCGGGGGTACAAAGTTAATTAATTGTACAATTAGCGGTAATAATGCGGATCAATATGGTGGCGGAATGAATTCAATGAAAAAATTAAATGATACTTTTGTGACAAATAGTATTATTTGGAATAATTGGGCGTTGTCAGGAAGTGATGTATGGGGGAGAACTCCCAATTGGGTAGATTGTCATAGCATACAGATTTACTATTCAAATTATACCGGAAATCATTTCGGCGACGGCAATATCAACCGCGACCCGCTTTTTATAAATCCAATTCCGGCTGACAATGCGCCGACTTCCGACGGGGACTACCATATTGAACCGACTTCCCCGTGTATAGATATGGGTACCGCCAACGGTGCTGCTCCCAGTGATATTGATGGGGAAGCACGGCCTCAGGGCGACGGCATTGATATGGGAGCCGATGAGATTGTTGTACCGTAGCAATATGTTCCCACATCGTAGTACCGGGGCTTTAGCCCCAATGTTGTTGACTTAAGGGGTTGGTGTTGTCATCCCCGAATGCCTTTATCGGGGATATGTTGTTGAATTTAAAACCAGATTCCCGATAACTTCATTCGGGAATGACAAAATGGGAGTTGCGCAAATTCCTTAAGTGAACAGCATTGGGCTTTAGCCTCTGGAAATTCAGCCCTAAAACTACGGCTACGGCGGCGCTCCAATAGCATTGCAATGGGAGTTTTACCTTGCCTAAACTTAATAAATTATTGGTAGCGTTTTCAATCAGAAACCCGAAGCGTCATTGCGAGGCAGCCTTACCGCCGAAGCAATCTCATGTACACACATGGAGATTGCTTCGCTCCGCTCGCAATGACACTTCGGGGTCTCCCTATTGCTACCCGACCAATAAATTATTGGGGGGGGCGGTTTTTATCCTCACTTGCCTGGCGCTGCCTAATAATGCCTGGGCTTCCGGGGCGGTGATTCCTGCTTGTGCCGCGATAAAAGCGCAGTCAAAAAATCCGGTCACCTGGGATAATATCATCCTGGTGGGAACCATCTGTTCCAATGACAAAAAATTAAATATGGCGATTATTGAAAACAAGAAGATTCAAGCCGTTTATCGGGAAGGGTCTAAATTACCTGACGGGGGAACGATTAAGGGTATTTTCTCCGATCATGTGTCGGTTGAAAAAGAAAAGCAAACCAAGATAATTAAAATCACCGGCGGATCGCCGGCAAAACAAGACAAGCCGATTTTTGATCGGTCTCAGTTCAAGGCCAAAGGCTACCAAAAAATCGCTTCCGATAAATTTATTATAGACCCCAATAAGATATTTAAATCCCTCAAGGAAGTATCGCAATTAAGTATCGATCTAAAAACTAAAAAAACGGCGGACGGTTTTTTAATCGAATCGACAGGCGGAAACAAACTGGTAACGGATTTAGGGATACAAGCGGGGGATGTCATAAGCAAGGTAAATAATCATAAATTCGATTCCGTATATGACGCCATCGATTATATCTGGGATATGGGAAATGATTCCATGCTGAATTTTGAAATCGCAAGAGGCGGGGTAAAGAAAAATATTGAAATATTCCCCTATCAACCGGGATCAAATAACAATACAAACTCTCGGAAAGAAACTCATACGAAGGCAAAGCATGAATATGTTATGAATAATATGGTCTACAGGTAAGGGACTTAGAAATTTCAAATATACCATATTAGGCTCTAGGCTTTGGGCTTCAGGCTTCAGGCTAATTCAAATACCCTCCATGGGAGGATCTCTTTCTGTTCCTGAAGCCCGAAGCCTGAAGCCTGAAGCCTAATTTAGGAATCAATTATCAGCCTCATTCTTATTGAATTTATTCCAGCACCAGATAACCTTCCCCAGAATGGCTTTATGTTCCGAGACAGGGATAATAAGCGGCTGCTGCTGCATGGGTTTTTCCGGCAGCCCCAGGATGTGATCGGCATGATAGCGTAATCTGCGCACCATACATCCGCCTTTGGGATAATGAAAGACCACCAGCTCATCTTCCAACAAATGCGGGTCGCGTTGATGCGAATCGATGCAAATTAAAGAACCGACGTCGATTATGGGAGGCAGGGCTTTTTCCTCATCCCGAATCCACAAGCAGCGATAGCGATCGCTTTTAACGGGAGGGGTAACCAATTTATCGGATATAAAAACATAATCCTCTATGTCTTTTTCCTTGTAATGAGTTAAATCTGCCGCTAAACCGGCTTCAGTTAATATGGGTGTAGGGAAAAAATTTATCGGGTTGCCTTTACCGACATCCTGCCTTTCTTTTAAGACTTGTTGCAGAGTTTTTACTGCGGTATAGTTTTCCGGCAGCACTGACGCATCGCCTATTTCCTTTTCATGGTAATCGGTAATATAGCCGACCGAAACATCCATGGCGGAAGCAATACGCATCAAAGTCTTAAACGACGGGCTGCGATGATTATTTTCGATTAGAGACAAAAAATTCCTCTCCACACCGGATTTGTCCTGGAGTTTTCTCTGAGAAAACCCTTTTTCAATTCTCACGGTGCGAATCTTCTCACCTATTGTCATTTTTCTCACATTATCCATAAAATAAGAATACCCTATATGTCAAGAATAGTCAACATCTATTTTTATATATAATCCACATTGGCAAACATATCAATAGCATAAAATATATTTTATGGTCAACTAACTTGTTGACATGGATTTTTAATGACTTTCAGATGCGTCTGCCGACAAAATATCTTCTCACCCCATATAATCAGAGACCTGAGGCGTCATTGCGAGCGGAGCGAAGCAATCTCCATGCGTGCGTAGAGATTGCTTCGGCGGTAAGGCTGCCTCGCAATGACGTTAAACATACACACTATTTATGGAACGCTATACTATCTCATATTAAAACGATACTATGATAAAATATTATAAAGATAAATTTAATATGTTGCTTTTAGATTGACATTTGATTATAAATTGATAGAATTCTAAACGTTGTAAACCGCTATATTGTAGTTACCCGATTTATCGGGTACCACAGGCTGTACCTGATGAATCAGGTAACTATATAGCGACACAGCCTTGTAACAGGGGATAACATGCGCCCGATTCTTACTGCCGATTTAAAACAGCTTCTCCAGCAAAATGACCGGGAGGAATTAAAAGTACTGGCCGAAGAAATACATCCGGCTGATATCGCGGAAGCCGCCGCCGAACTGGAAGGCCAAGAGGTGGCACAGATCATTGAAATCATAGGCGGAAGCAACGCCTTAAATATTTTTGAATTCCTTCCGCTGGAAACCCAAAAGGATACCGTAGAATATATCCCCAAGCAAAAATTAGCCCTGATGATCGAGGAGATGTCCCCGGATAACCGCGCCGATCTGGTAAAAAATATCGACAAGGAATTGCAGGAACGCTTCATGCCATATGTCGCCCAGGCCGAGCGCAACGACATCAAGCGCCTGATGGATTATGAGGAAGATACCGCAGGCTCAGTAATGACCACCGAGTATGTCTCCCTGCCTTCCGGCATTAAAGCCGGAGAAGCCTTGGAATCACTGCGGCAGCAGGCGCCGGATAAAGAAACTATTTATGATGTGTATATCCTCGATGAAGCACGGAAGCTGATCGGTTTTCTGACCTTGAAACAGATTATACTGGCCCGTTCCAATCAGCAATTAGGGCAGATTATGAACGAGGAGCCGATTTATTGCAAGGTAGGCGATGATGTGGAAGCGGTGGCCGATCAGATTGCCAAGTATGACTTGCTGGCCATTCCGGTAGTGGATAATGAAAATCATTTAATGGGCATTGTAACCGTAGACGATGTAATCGACATCGTAGAAGAGCAAAACACCGAGGATTTTCAAAGAATATCGGCGGTGGTGCCTTTGGAATATAGCTATTTCGAGACCAAATTTATTCACCTCTTCGGTCACCGTCTCTTATGGCTGGTAATTTTGTTAGTCATGGACTTTTTTTCCGGATCAATTATAGCGCGTTATGAGGGTTCGCTTAAGGCATTGGTATCATTAACAATTTTTATCCCGATGTTGTTAGACACAGGGGGTAACACCGGCAGTCAATCCTCTACCATGCTGATCAGGGCATTATCCTTGGGGGAGGTCACTTTTAAAGATTTCTTTACGATTATACGCCGTGAGCTTTTGATGGGGTTATTGCTGGGTGTTACTTTAAGCATAGTAGCCTTTGGTAAAGCCTGGCTGATGGGGGAAAGTGTCGGATTAGGTCTGACAGTAGGTATTGCATTGGCGGTTACAGTTATCGTGGCAAATTTGACCGGAGCATTATTACCCCTTCTTTCCAAGCTATTAAAGATCGACCCGGCTTTAATCTCCTCTCCGCTTATTACCACTGTGGCGGATGTTGTGGGATTGATTGTATATTTTGAGACGGCTAGGGTTCTTTTGTTTTGAGTAATCCCTGCATCCGGTAGCACAGGCATCTTGCCTGTGAATCACAGGCTGGAAGCCTGTGCTACCAATTTGATGTTTCGGCGTGTCCCCACGCCGAAACTTTTAGGGGGGCAACGTGACCCCATTTACGGTTTCGGTGTGAAAACACACCGCAACATCGAAAGGGAGCAACATTAATGTTAGATTTTATGAGAAAGAACGTCAAATCCTTTGGAGTCAAGCTTATTTTAACGGTAATCATCGGGGCTTTTGTCGGCACCATCTTTTTGGTATGGGGCATGGGGGAGCGGGGAAAGCGCGATATCGGCAATTTTGCCGCTAAAGTCGATAAAAATTATATCTCCATCGCCCGATTTGAACAGAATTATAATCTCAAGAAGCGCTTATACAGCAATATCTATAAAGAAAAATTTACCCCGCAGATGGAGAAAGAAATAAATCTGAGACAAAAGGTACTGGATGAGTTGGTGGATCGCACTTTAGTCATTCAGCAAGCCGAAAAGGAAAACCTATCGGTTGGCGACGACGAGGTAAAAAACCGGATTAAAAGCTACCCTTCTTTTCAAAAAGACGGGGTTTTTAATGCCGCTCTTTACAAAGACCTGTTAAAATTTAATCGCATGTCGCCGCAACAGTTCGAAGAAGAGCAGCGCCAGGATTTACTGGTGGAAAAGATGTCCAATATTATCAAAGACCAGGCCAAAGCCTCCCGTGCGGAAATTCTGGAGGAATACCACCAGCGCAACGAAAAAATTAAGGTTAAGTTTATCCTCTTCGATCCCAATAAATATGTAGAACAAATCACCCCGACGCAAGAGGAGATAAACACCTACTTCAGTCAGCATCGTCCGGAGTATGAAAAGGCCGGGCAGCGCAAGGTGAAATACCTTTTCCTCAATATCCAGAATCTGGAACCGGGGCAAATCTCCGCTGAAGCGGTTAAAAACTATTATGAAACCCACAAGGATAAATATCATCGTCCCAAACAGGTCAAGGCCAGTCATATATTGTTGAAGCTAACCCCGGAACTGCCCCAGAACAAAAAAGATGAAATAAAGAACAAAGCTAAGGGACTGCTGGAAAGAATCAGGAAGAACGAGGATTTTGCAAAACTGGCTATAGCATTTTCCGAAGATCCGGGTTCAGCTAAAATGGGAGGGGACTTGGGCTATTTCGGGCCGGGACGCATGGTACCGGCATTTGAAACCGCGGCCTTTTCGCTGCCGGTTGGCCAGGTTAGCGATTTGGTGGAAACTCCTTACGGCTATCATATCATTAAAGTCTTCGATATTCGGGAAGAACGCACCGCCGCGCTGGAAGAAGTCGCGGAAAGCATCCAGTTCGAGATAAAACGCGAGCAAAGCCAAACGGCAGCCGATGAATTAGCCGACGATATTTATCTTAAACTCAGCGAAAATACCGTTAAATGGCAGGAGGTTGAACAGCGGGGGGAATGGGAAGAAGTCACCGCCGATTTCTTTACTCAGAAAGAGGGCGCACCCGGCGCAGCCAGCGATTTAAATTTTCGGGATGTCGCCTTTAAGCTGGCGGGCAATGAAATCAGCGCCCCGGTTAAAATCAGCGGCGGACGGGCAATAATCCAGGTTATCGAAAAGAAAGAACCCTATTTACCGGAACTAGCTGAGGTTAAAGATAAAGTTATCCAGGATGTGAAAAAAGAAAAAGCCCTGCAAACGGCAAAAGATACCGCCGCATCAGCGCTGGAGAAATTCCGGCAGGGAACAACCTTCGATAAACTGGCCGAAGGTGTCGAGGTCAAGGAAAGCGACCTGGTCAACCGCCGCGGCTTTATCCGGGAAATCGGGGTAATCGCCAAATTCTCCCAAGAACTGTTCACCTTGGGACAGGGGCAGGTATCTCAACCCATTCTGCTGGAAGGCAGCCCGGATAAGAAATATGCCCTGTTTTTCTTAGCGGAAAAACAAGCCGCCGAAGATGCCAAAATAACCGCGGAAGAAGAAGGGCAAATCCACACCCAGCTTTTATCCGTTAAGCATGAAATGATCCTGCAAAATTGGCTCGCATCTTTGCGGAAAGAGGCAAAAATAGAGATAAATCCGCGGATGGTGAACTAATGCAGGGTGGGTTTTGCCCATGTAGTTGCCCAATTCATTGGGCAGATGTAGTCCCGTGGCTTTAGCCACGTATTTTCAGCTTAGGCTGAGACTAAAGACACGTTCATCCGGAAATACCTGAATTTATACTGACGCGGGTTAACTATTTGTGAGTTTTTATTGCATGGCTTTATGCCATGAAGATCAGCCCTGAAGGGCTGGGACTACGGAATGCAAGAATTTGCGTTGGGGTTCATCCCCAACATGCAGACGCAGGAACCCTGCATCGGAAGCGGGGGATGAACCCCCGCGCTACGAATTGCTCCCCAGTTTACACAAAAATCACGATTAAACCAAGAAAGGCAGATTAATGCAGCGGCAGGACATTAGAAACATTGCGATTATCGCCCACGTCGACCACGGTAAGACTACTTTGGTGGATTGGATGTTAAGACAAACCGGGATTTTCCGGGCAAACGAGCAGGTGCAGGAACGGGTGATGGACAACACCGACATGGAGCGGGAAAAGGGCATCACCATCATGGCCAAAAATACCGCGGTGGAATATCAGGGGGTGAAAATCAACATTGTCGATACCCCCGGGCATGCCGATTTCGGTGGCGAAGTGGAACGCACCATGAAGATGGTCGACGGGGTATTGCTGCTGGTGGACGCTTCCGAAGGACCGCTTCCCCAGACCCGTTTTGTGCTGAAAAAGGCGTTGGAACTGAAGCTGCCGGCGATTTTGGTGATCAATAAAATCGACCGCCCGGACGCCCGGATTAAAGAGGTTTTAAACGAAGTCTACGATCTTTTTATCGATTTGGACGCCAGCGATGAACAATTGGAATTCCCGGTGGTCTATACCAATGCCAGGAAGGGCTTGGCCAAGCTGGATTTGGCCGATGAATCGACGGATTTGAAACCGCTCCATGATCTGATTTTAAAAACCATTCCCGCACCGACCGGCGATCCGCAAGGGATTTTGCAACTGCTGGTCACCAATATCAATTACAGCAATTATTTGGGACGCATCGCCATTGGCCGGATATTTTCCGGAACGATCCGGATTAATGACAATGTCGCCATGATCAACAGCCAGGAGGAAGCGATCAAAACCAAAATAGTCTCCCTCTTTACCTTCAAAGGGCTGGAAAGAATCGAAGCCAAAAGCGCATCGCTGGGCGATATTGTGGCTTTGTCCGGGATAGAAGGCATCCATATCGGCGATACGATTACCGATGCGGAAAATCCCAAACCGCTGCCGCGCATCAAGGTTGACGAACCGACCATCTCGATGATGTTTTCCGTCAACACCTCGCCTTTTTCCGGTAAAGAGGGAAAGTTTGTCACATCCCGCCATCTGCGGGAGCGACTGGAACGGGAGTTGCTCTACAACGTCTCCATCACCGTCGAATTTGACAACCCCGATTCATTCAAGGTCAACGGCCGCGGGGAATTGCAACTGGCTATTTTAATTGAAATGATGCGCCGTGAGGGCTATGAGTTGTCCGTTTCCATGCCGGAAACCATCACCAAAACCATCAACGGGGTGGTTCATGAGCCGATGGAGCTTTTGATCATCGATGTGCCGGAGGAATTTGTCGGGGTGGTGACCCAGCAGTTGGGGATGAGAAAGGGACGGATGCAGAAGATGCAGAATAACGAGCATGGCCGGGTTCGCCTGGAATTCCGCATTCCCTCCAGGGGGTTGATCGGTTTCCGCACCCAGTTTTTGACCGATACCAGGGGCACCGGCTTGCTCAACCATCTGTTCGACGGCTATGAGCCGTGGCACGGGGCTATCAGCAAGCGTCAGGCCGGGTCATTGGTGGCGGATCGCCCCGGTAAATCGGTGACCTTCGGTCTCTTTCATTTGCAGCCCAGAGGGATTCTGTTTATCAGGGAAAACACCCCGGTTTATGAGGGGATGATTGTGGGGGAAAACGCCAGGGATAATGACCTGGATGTCAACGTGACCAGAGAAAAGAAACTGACCAATATGCGGGCGTCCGGCGCCGATGACGCCCTGCATCTGATTCCGGCCAAAATCATGACCCTGGAAGAGGCTATCGAGTACATCAAGGAAGACGAATTGGTCGAGATTACCCCCCAATCCCTCAGATTGCGCAAACGGGTGTTGGAGGCTAATAAAAGGCCGAAAAATAAGGATTGAAAGGGTTTCCCGTAATCTGTCATTGCGAGCTTAAGCGAAGCAATCTAATATCGTTTTCTAGTTGTCATTCCCGAATGGTGTTATCGGGAATCTGATTTTAACTGTTTGAAAAACCAGATTCCCGATAAAGGCGTTCGGGAATGACAGTTTGTCATATCAACCAGAAAACGATATAAGACGCACGAACGGAGATTGCTTCGCTTAAGCTCGCAATGACGCCTACAAAAAATCTTAGTTATACTTTTAAAGCTCATAAATTGTGATTTCAAAAATTGGAACAGAGACATAAAAACGAACGAGGGCATCTTGGGTTTTGTTCCTCAACCCAAACACAGGCACCCTCTTTTTTTTGCATTTTAAGGTTGACATATTAATAACGATATAATAAAATGAGCGCATAAATACCATGTAAAGATGCGCTGTGGCCCAATTGTTGGGGACAGCCCATCCTACAATTAGGAGGTTATTATGAAAATATCGGGTTTATCAAAATGTTTATTGGCATACTGAACCCGGAGCTCCATACGGGTATCTTAAAGGCATAATCGAACGTCCTGTTCCTGAACCTGCAACCCTTTTCCTTTTTGTTTCGGGATTGGCAGGTGTGGTTGGGATTGGGAAAAAGAAGTTTTTTTAAATTACAAAATTGATATTCCGGGCGCCCCATGCCGAGACTAAAAAGGGTAACGTGCCCCTTTAGGTCTTGGTGTGGGGACTCACCGAAGCATTACCGTGCCAGTCCCTGCATTTCTACGTCATCAACTTTCACAATTAACGCTTAAGGAGTTTCTATAATGCCCGTAGTAAAAGTAAAAAATAAATTTCAAGTTACAATCCCTGCTGAAATTAGAAATAATGCCCAAATTAAAGAGGGGGATATTCTGGAGGTAACGGGTAAAAACAAACCCACAGTTTTTAAATCCAAAATTGTTTTAGACCGGGAAAGTATTGATGCCGCCGTTAATGAGGGATTAAAAAATTATAAAGACGGACGGACAATCGGGCCGTTTAAAAGTGTGGAAGAATTCAAAGCAACGCTGAAAAAATAACTTATGAAATTTATTTTTACAGAAAAAGCGCTTAAAGACTATAAATCGCTCCCTGTAAAGCTGCAATCTGTGGTAGATAAACAACTTAAAGCTCTTCTCAGAGATATTCGCTATCCTTCCCTAAAGGCCAGGAAATATAATGAAGCAGACGATATATGGCAGGCAAGAGTTAATCGGGATTATCGATTTTATTTTCTCATTAATGACGACACTTATATTATTCTAACCGTTATTAAACACCCTAAATAAATTGATGTTTCTGCTTGTTTCACGCCGAAAACCTTAAGGGGTAACGTATCGGCGTGGGGATAAACCGATGCGGAGTTTTATCTTCTCATCAAACTATCCAGCGTCTTTTTTGCCGCCGGATACTGCGGGTTAATCTCCAATGTCTTTTTCAATTCCGCTTTCGCCTGAAGGATTTCATTCCGATTCAAATAATAAACGGCAAGATTATAATGCGCTTCAGCCATTTGCGGCTTATATCTTAAAGCGGCATGGGAAAGGTCTATCGCTTTTTGCACCTCTCCCAAATAAAAATAACAATACCCCTGATCGTTATAAGCGCGGGCAAAATCCGGTTTCAATTCAATAGCCTTTTGGTAGTAAAGCACAGCCTTGCGATAATTTCCCCGCTGCACATAGACATCGGCCAGATTATAATGCGCACGCACTTTCCCCGGCGATTTAGCGACCGTATCCCTCCATAATAATTCGTTATCCCGCCAGACCTTATTTCTCTGCCGGGTAAAAAAACATAAGGGAATGACGAGCATAACCGCCACAGCCTGCTTGAATTTCCAGCTTTCCGTAGCGTTAACCAAAACAGTGGAAAGCAGCAAAAAAAATCCCATAGACGGCAGATAAACCCTGTGTTCATACACTAAATCCAGAGGGTAAATACTGGATTCGGGCAGTAAATTGAGCCAAAACCAAAAAATGCAAAATGAAAACAATGGTTGGCGCTTATGCCAAAACAGCGCGGCTAATATCGTGGCCAGAATAATAATTAAACTATAAAGAGTGGCCGGCGGATTCAATAATCCGGTGGAGAGAGAAAAATCGTAGTCCAGATTCAAGCGTGACGGTAACGGGAAAATAAGCAGGGACAAATAATGGATGACTACCCGCAATTGGGTGAATAAGCGTTGAAGTACAGTAAAATCACGGAGTTGATAGCCTTTTTCCAGGCGGGTAAAGAAGGCAAAACCGGTATAAATCCCGGCGGATAAAATTAAAAGCGCAAATGAAATAATAAAAAGATATTTTTTCCCGGTTCCCTCCGGATAAAATAAGCCATCATAAAGCAAAAAGCAAAAGGGTAATGTAACCGCATTTTGCTTGCTGCCTATAGCGCATAGCCCGGACAAAATACAAGCAATCCAATAGCCTTTCCTTGAGTTTTTGCGGGCGTGGATATAAAAATAAAAAGACAGGAGGAAGAAAAAGGCGGCCAGAGAGGTCATCCGCTGCACAATGTAGCTTACCGCCTGAGTTTGAACGGGATGAACGGCGAAAAGGATCGCGGCGATTGCGGCTGTTTTTTCGGAATTCGCGGCCGGTTTTAATAAGCTAAGACTGATAAAATAAACCAAAAGACCGGCGCCGTAATGAATAAGCAGATTAACCAGATGATAACCGAAGGTATGCAGTCCGCCTAAATAATAATTGAGGGCAAAACTGATTTGCGCGATTGGGCGACCGCTTGTCCGGATGGCCTGAACTAAGCGCTGTATATTATCGGCAGAGAATCGATCGAAATGAACCCCTCCTTGCCGGACAATACCGGTGATGTCGTCGAAAATAAAGGGACCGGAAAGGACATGCGCGTAGCAGATAAAGATCAGCAGAAAAAGGGTTAGGGAAATCAAGGTGTTGCGGTTTGTTCTCAACATGAGACTCCCAATTTTTCCACCTCGGTCAACACATCGTCAACCTCGATGGCGGCAAGGCAGGGCGCCGTCCCGTCCGGTGAAGGTTGGCATTCGGTGAAAAAATGTTGCCGGCAGGGGCGGCAGGGGAATTCCTTCAGGATGACGGCATACGGTTGTATCGGATGATAAGGAGCGGTGGTTATCGGGGTACCCGGCCCGAATATCCCGATCAAAGGAACCCCGACCGCGGTAGCCAGGTGCATCAGACCGCTGTCGTTGCCGATAAACAGGCGGCAATGCGTCAAAAGCGCTGCGACGTTGCGCAGACCGGTACCGCAGATTATAGATTGAGCAGGGGAATTAATCTCTTGTTTGATTGTTTCAAGAAGCGTTCGCTCGTTATGACTGCCTAACCACAATAAATGACTGTTATAACGGTTAATCAATTCCTGTCCCAGCCGAACAAAACGTTTATAAGGCCAGCGCTTTCCCGGCTTGATCGCTCCGGGATGAACGGCGACCAGCCTCTTGCTCTCTAATTTCTCTTGTGGTAAAAAATCCTCAGCCCAAAGCCGTTCCGGCTGATCAAGGTTTAAAACCAAATGTTGGTCCTGAGGGTTGATTTCTATTCCCAAGGCCTGTACCAAGCCCAAATAATAATCGGCCTGGTGTAATTGCTGGCAAGCGGCGGTACAAGGGATGGCCTCGGTCAGCAATAATTTCCGCCCGTCCGTGTCATAACCCAGGCGCCGCGGAATCCCCGCCAAACAGCCGATTAAAGCGGAATGGAAAGAATTGGGGAAAAAGATAGCCAGATCGAAGTGTTGGGAACGCAGTTGCTTTATGATTTGCAAGCGTTTAGTCCAGGAACGATGCCGCACTGAAGGATCGTACAGGATAATTTCTTTAACCGCCTGATGGGTCTGCAAAACAGGCGCGACCCAAGGTGCGGCTAACACTGTAATACTTTTTTGCGGGAATACACGCCCCAAAGCATTAAGCGCCGGGGTGCACAACAAAGCATCGCCGACCCAATTGGGGGCTTTAATTAAAATTTGTGTGGTAATTTTAGACATATTGTTGATTTATTATACTTAACTAATAAAAAACGTCAAGGCGGACAATTTTTATTTTTATTAAAAAAATGCTTTATTGCCGTTTTCCTATAAAAAGAAATTGACTTAAACTTAACTTTTCTTGTATTATTATACTAAATATTAACATATTCAAGCTGTAAGATATTTATACATTATTAGGATATTTATACGTGCTGCAAATTGTCCGTTTTGAATTAATTCGGGCGTGCGAGGTATATATGTAAACGGGCGATCTTCATATTAAGTTTCCTAAAAGCATATCTTAAAATAATTCTAAATCCTGATTAAGAATGGAAAATTTATTAAGTATAATAGAAATGTATTTTTTTGTTTGAATATAATATAAATAACTTATATTGTATAAGCTATTATTTTTATAGGGGGGAATATATAGCTGATATGATGTATCTACATCTTAAAACGTAAATATTTTAATAGAGATTTCCGAAAAAAGGTAAATATTCCTTAATTGGATTCGAAACTTCATGGATCATTTAAAAAACAGCCTTTCTCTAAGGAAAATTCTACTTTTCCAAATCGACAGTTTGTTGATATTGGGTTCCTGTTATTTGGTTTTGGCGGTTAAATTTAACGGTCAGATCCCGATAAATTGGCTTACTTTTTTTGAAGAGGCTGTTTTTGTTACCATATTTTGCCAATTAGTGTTTTTTATCAGCGATTTATACGACGTCGAAGGCCGGCTTACTTTAGGTGAAATGATTTGGCGTATCGTATTGGCTTTTACGATATGCTTGTTATTGCTGTCAGTAGTTTATTTAATATTTCCCAATTTAGAATTAAGCAAAGGGTTATTTCTTTATTTTATCCTGACTTCTTTAGTGCTGGTTTGTTTTTGGCGGGTTTTGTTCGGATGGGTAATAGTTAATGTTTGCCCGCGTAAAGATCTTTTAATCATCGGCACCGGCAATTTAGCTCGTTTAATTGCCCAGGTTATAATCAATCGACCGTATTCACAATATCACTTAAAAGGATTTATAAATTCAAACCCCCAAAATCCGGAAAATAGTATCCTGGGATTAACGGTTTGGGGTATCGACGAAGACTATATCAAGGGTATCGCCAACCAGAAAGTCAATACGTTGATTGTAGCTATTTCTCAACGACGGGAAAACTTTCCTCTGGAATTTCTTTTGAATTGCAAGCTGAAAGGAATTGATATTTTAGATTGCCCTAATTTTTATGAACGTATAACAGGTAAGATTCTTATTCAGGATTTGCGCCCCAGTTGGTTGATTTTTTCCTCCGGCTTTAAACAGCGTCGTTTTTATCATCTGACAAAACAAATTTTAGACACAATATGCGCCGTAATTGCTTTGGTTATTTCCAGCCCTTTAATGTTATTAGTTGCGGTATTGGTAAAATTAGACTCTCCGGGGCCGGTATTATTCAAACAAGAACGAGCGGGCGAAAACGGCAAAAGTTTTACCTTGATAAAATTTCGTTCTATGGCTCATAATGCCGAAGAAGAAACAGGCCCGGTCTGGGCGATGGACAACGATTCACGGGTTACCGGGGTAGGCAAAATTATCCGTAAATTGCGCCTGGATGAATTACCCCAAATAATTAATGTATTACGAGGAGAAATGAGTTTTGTAGGGCCGCGGCCTGAACGTCCCTTTTTCATTGAAAAGTTACAAAAACTTATCCCCTATTATAACCAACGCTTAATGGTCAAACCCGGAATAACCGGCTGGGCGGCCGTCAAATATCAATATTCCTCCAGCGTGGAAAGCGCCCTGGAAAAATTACAATATGATTTATATTACATTAAAAACAGATCGTTGATATTGGATGCCCAAATTGTTTTACAAACGTTTCATGTGATAATATCGGGAAAAGGATCAAGATAATGGATAATTGACAATATCCTGAGCGTCATTGCGAGCGGAGCGAAGCAATCTCCATGCGTGCGGATGAGATTGCTTCGGCGATAAGGCTGCATCGCTTTTGACATTTTTCAGCCGGTACAAAATTATTGCTCAGGTCTCTGTATTTCTACGCTACCAAAAAATTATCAATTGTCCATTATCAATTAACCATTGTTAATTTATCCTGCTATTAAATCAATAGAAAGGAGGTTTCTTATATGAATAAAAAACCGGCGTTGAGTATTTATCTCTTGCTGCTGCTTTTATTTATTGCCCTTCCTACCCTAACTGCTGCCGACGATTATATAATTGCCCCCGGAGACAAAATCAATGTTTCTGTTTGGGGGAATAAAGATTTATCCAACCAGATTACAGTGCGCTCGGATGGGAAAATTTCCTTTCCCCTGATCGGTGAGGTAAAAGCCAGCGGGTTAACCCCCCTTCAGTTGCGAGAAAAAATCGCAAGCCAACTTGCCGAATTCGTAAACAATCCCGAAGTCACGGTAAATTTGGTGGAAAGCGATCAGCTCACAATCTACATATTCGGTAATTTAAAAGCATCCGGAGAAAAAAAATTCAAAGGCAACACCAATTTACTTCAATTATTTTCAATGATCGGCAGTCTTCCCAGTCATATCGATTTAAAGACCAGTTTCCTGATAAGGAATAACGATAAATTACCGGTTGATATGTACCGTTTGATCAAAGAGGGTGATTTAACCCAAAACGTTTTTTTAAAAAGTGGCGACACCATATTTTTAAAGGATAACTTGCAAATAGCCGCTCCCGCCCCGACTGTTATTGTGGATAAATTCACCTCGAAAATTCGTGTAGTGGGAGAAGTTAAAAATGAAAAAACAATCGATTACGAACCAGGTATGACTCTGTTGGACGCTATTTCCGCAGCAGGAGGATTAACCCCCTATGCCCGGCCTACCGCAACAAAGGTTATACGTCGGCAGAATGACAAAATAGAGGAAATATTAATTAATCTCGATGCTGTCAGGGAGGGACAAGTCGATAAGAACATAAAGCTCGAACCCGGGGATATGATTTCAGTCCCCGCCAGCCTGTTCTAAATAACTGAAATTTTATAACCTTCATTGTGTTAGGATCAAGATGCGGATTTTGGGATATAGTAAACTATTAAAATACCTTTCAACAGGAGGGATATTCTTTTCCTTTGGTTTGCTATGTATTGCCGGTCAAGCTCAGGCGCAGGAACTGACGGCCGCGCAAGGCGGTAGATGGCAGATACAGCCTTCGTTGAGTTTTTATCAACAATATTCCGACAATATCGATTTAGCGTATCGAAATCCTTTAGGCGCCTGGCGTACCGAAATTATACCTGGGGTTTCCTTTATCAGACCGCTGCCGCGCAAACAATTAAAATTTGATTTAAACCTTAAACTGGATCATCGGGAAAAGGAAAACGGCGTGTCTGAAACTTTCTCCTGGTATGATATTTACGGCTATGCCGGGCATGAGGTTTCTCCGCGGTTGTCTTATGAATTAAGCGGTAATTTAAACGCAGGTTATACCGAAAATAATATCGGCAAACCGTTTATAAATGTTTTCAGTTCGGTCAACCGTTCCGTAGGTCTGACTTTCAGCCCCGGCCTAAAGTTCCAACTAACCCGTACCACTTTGACTAAAGCATCTTATTCTTACACCCTAACTCAATATGCCGGCTCAGGGGCGGTAAACGCTACCGAACATACCTTATCGCTTTATTTAGAGCAGAAGTTCGGTTCCAGGGTAGTAGTGGATATCGGGGGAATATACAGCATTAAAACCTTATCTAACAATGCAGGATATAAGGATTTTATGATCCCTGTCGGGATAACCATGGATTTGACCTATACAAAAATAAGAATTGGCTGGATATATCTGATACGGAATTTTAATCAGCAAAGCGGACTTCAGAATACTAACAAACTGGGTTTTCAGGTGGCGGCGGAATTAGGCGGTACTTTATTACGTTTACGGGCGACAACTGTGGAATTAAACTACAGCACCAGTTATTATCAGGATTTATATGGTGACCCTTATGAGAATCAGGAAGCGAGATTAGGTGTTTATCACGCTTTCCATGATTTTGATGTGTACGCATATACACGCTACGGCAACAATATTTATATCCAAAAACAGGATAAAGTCAACTACTACGGAGCCGGTACAAATGTTAAATATCGCATAAGCGCCTTATCTGCCGTGGCTGTTGGTTTAGATTATGATAACTATAACTATACGCCGGCCGGCCGTGATTATACCATAACCAGAGGCACGATAGATTATACTTATTATCTGTATGAATGGATTTTGACCGGAGTAAGTTATCGTCGTACTACAAGCACAAGCAGTACGATCGAAGGTAATTATACAGAAAATCTTTACGCTTTATTCGTTCGCGCCGTTTGGTAACGAATAAACTTTAGCTAGTGATTTTAATATGGAAGATATTTTAGGCCTATCCAGTTATTTACAAATAGTATACCGCCGCAAATTTCATTTCCTGGTTTCTTTTTTAACCATTATTTCCTTAAGTTTTGTTTTTACCTTTACCTTGCCCAAGATCTATACATCATCAGCCAGTATCATGGTAGAAAAACGCGGCTCGGATGCAGTCAAAGGTTTATTCGAACCGGCGCCTATCGACGCTTCCAAATTCGATACCATGGCACGCATCATTAAAAGCCGGGGGAAATTGGAAGAATTGGTTAAAAAATTATCCCTGGATAAAACCGTTAAAGGCCCTATTGATTATGAGGGACTTATAACCAGAATCAATAGCGGGCTATCGATTAATTTGGGCGGGCAAAATCTTTTTAATATTTCCTTTCAAGGCCGTGAGCCTCGTCTTTGCATGCAAATTGTAAATACTGTAACCGGTTTTTTCGTCGAGCAAGACATTAATGCCATGTATACAACCAATTATGAAGATTCACCTATGTTGACGAAACTATTAACCTATTATGAAAAAAGAATAGATAAAGCCAGGGGCGCTTTAACCAAGTTCCAATTGGAAAACAGGGATCAAATGCCCGGTTCGCTTAATAAAAATTTTGCCGATTTAGAAAGCGCGCAGTTAAAAATAGCTTCGATAGAAGTTACCATTAAAGAATTATCCGGGAAAAAAGCTAAACTTGAAAAGGCGTTAATCGGAGAATTTAAGGAACCCATTGCCGATTTGGAACAGGAAGCCTTAAGCCCGGAAGAAAAAAAATTAAAGGCGTTAAATCATGAATTGGATAACCTGTTAACTACCTATACGGATAAACATCCGGCTGTGCTTCAATTAAAAAATAAAATCGAACTGCAAAAAAGAATATTATTAGGAAATCAGGATACAACCAGTGTCGCCATCGAAGGGGACGAAGCGGTTAATTTACAAAATGTCACTTACAATCCAACGTATGTGAAACTGCGCAAATTATTAGATACGACTAATGAGGAAACCGATGCTTTATATAAAGAAGAACAAGCTATAAAAGATAACATGAAAGCTTTCGATGAAAAAGTAAAAGATGCTCCGCAAAAAGAGCAGGAATATGCCGCACTTTTAAGGGAACTCAGCGTTAATCAAAATATCCATCAAACCATTGTAAAAAAAATGGAAAAGGCGCGTTTATATAAAGAATTGGATATTATGGAACAAAATATTCGTTTTACAGTTATCAACCCCGCTCAATTACCCCTAAACCCGATTTCTCCTAAAATGAGTAAAAACTTAATGGTAGGAACTGTATTGGGGTTGTTTTTAGGCGTTTGCAGCGCCTTTTGGGCTGAATTCAGCGACCATTCCATACGCGACCCCAGAGATTTACAAAAATATATCCAAATCCCGCTTTTAGCAACTATCCCTACGGTTTATACGGAATTCGAAGCCATTAAACACAAGCGTATCATTATTCTGTCATTTGCCGCCGGCGGTGCTTATATAGCATTTTTGCTATTGCTGATTGCCAGAGAATTGGTGATAACCTATACTCCCAGTTTACTGTATTTCCAAACATACAGATACGCTATACTACATTTCTTAGAAGCCTTGGGGGTGCTTTAGCTGTTAAAGGACTTAGAAAATATTAATATACCCCCCACCCTAACCCTCCCCCACAAGGGGGGAGGGAATTTATCCCCCTCCCCCTCGATGGGGGAGGGACGGGGTGGGGGTGATTATCACAATCCAGAAGCGGTATATTCGAAAAAACCGAGTCCTTAAAGGATAATTTTTATTCATGAGCAGAATCGAACAAGCATTAGCCAAAGCCGCAGCCGAACGAAAACGAACGCCGGGCAAGTTACACGGCTTCGATGATGATCCGATCCATAGTAAGCAACTGGAACTTACCCCGGAAATGCTCTATGGCATGGACCCCCGCATTATTGCCCTTTTCGGCGGGGCTTCCGCGGCTGCTGAGCAATATAAACAACTGCGCACTAAGTTATTAAGGGCAAAGAAACTATATTCGCACAATACAGTAATGGTCACCAGTTCCTTGCCTGCGGAAGGAAAAACCACTACTTCAGCCAGTTTAGCCATCACGATCGCACAAGGTTTGCAAGAGACTGTACTATTAATAGATGCGGATATGCGAAAACCGGGGATACAAAGAGCTTTAGGAATCGATCCGCAGCATCCCGGCTTGGCTGATTTTCTTTCAGGCAGAATTACCCTGGAAAAAGCTATTGTGAAAACACCTTTACCTAAATTAAGCGTTATCCCGGCAGGATCGATTCCCGGTAACCCTTCTGAATTAATATCTTCAGAAAAAATGTCCAGCCTGATTACCGAAGCTAAAAATCGTTATCGGGACCGGATTATTATATTCGATTCTCCGCCGGTACTATCGTTGACGGATAGTATCGCTTTAGGGCAGAAAGTAGATGAAGTAATATTAGTAGTTTACGCAGGCAGGACTCCGAAAGAGGCGGTTAAAGACGCCGTGCAAAGTCTCAGTGAAGTAAATTTAATGGGAATACTGCTGAACCATTTTGATACTTTACCCCTATACTACGGCAAATATAAATTAAAACGTTCGTACGGGTATGGATATGGTTACGGCCACGGCCACGGCCACGGATATGGACACGGCTATGGTCAGAGCGGACACAAGCCGGAAGAAAAAGATTATTAATTTTTAGGGACTTGGAAATTTCAATTATACCGTTTATGTCATTGCGAGCGACCTTTAGGTGAGCGAAGCAATCTCTGCCCGTGCGTCTGAGATTGCTTCGGCGATAAGACTGCCTCGCAATGACAATTCAGTATACGGTATT
>JACRJN010000162.1 GCA_016235675.1 Candidatus Schekmanbacteria bacterium | reverse complement strand
TGAAAGGTGGGGAAAATTATAAAATCCCCCTTAATCCCCCTTTTCCAAAGGGGGAGATTATGGTTTCCCCCCTTTGGAAAAGGGGGGCGGGGGGGATTTTATAATTGCAAACACCCTTTCCCCCCTTCACTGAAGGCTTACCTCCCGTTAGTGAATTATGCTAATCTGTTTGCCGCTACTTATAAATAATCGGGTCATGGCCGTGACCCGTTTTGACCCGTTTATTTTTCGCCTCACTTTTTTGAGGATAGTATATAGCAGGCCCCTGTACCAGCTCCTTCCTTGTGGAGAAATCCGTGTTTGTCCAGAGAAGATAGTAGCCTTTTCGCGGGGTTATGTTGCAAGAAAAATTGGGGGAAACAGAGGAAGACATAGGGGGGGTAATCTTAAAGTTTTTTGGTCGCGTAGCAATAGGGAGACCCCAAAGTGTGATTGCGAGCGGAGCGAAGCAATCACACTTTGGGGTCTCCCTATTGCTACCCGACCAATTTTTTTGCAACAGTGCCGCCCTGTTTGGGTTACTGATATTTCTTGACAAATAATCCGGTTAATGGTAAATTTAAAATGTGGGTGATATTAATAGTTTCATATAAAGTTTTATATATAAAGTTTTTTCATCTAGCTGGGGGAGGTGTCCGATATGTTCAAAAGGGATAAAGGTTTTTACTTGAATGGTATCTTGAGCCTTTTATTCATTGTAATTGTTGCCGCCGGATGTTCCAAGCCGCCGACCAAAGAAATGGCGGATGCTGAAGCGGCATTAGCTGCGGCAAAACTGGCGGAAGCGGATTTGTATGTGCCAGACGAGTATAAAAGCGCCGAAGAAAGATTGGCGCAGGCTCGCGCTGAATTGGAAAGCAAGGAATATGAAGAGGCGCGTAAAGCCGCTTTGGAGAGTACCACCTTATCCAATGCCGCAAGAGATCATGCAATAAGTGCAAAACAAAGGGCAAAGGTTGAAGCGGAAGACATCATCAACCAATTGAAAGCCGCTCTGAAAGAAGCGGAAAGCGCCGGTGCCGATCGCTATTTCGCCGAGGATAAAAATAAAGTAGCCCGGACATTAGGTGAGATGGAAGCCGATTATCAAGCCGAGAAATATTTAGATGTGATTAAAAAAGGCAGAGAAGCGATAACTTTTGCTAAAAATCTGACTAATATGTCAAGATTGCGGGCGGAAGAAGACTCCAGACGCAAAGCGGCGGAAGAGGTTCTTCTCGCCAGACAAAGGGCGGAAGAGGAAGCCGCTAAACGCAGAGCCGAAGAAGAAACCGCCAGATTGAGAGTGGAAGAGGAAGCCAGGCGCAAAGCGGCGGAAGAAGCTGCTGCACTAGCCGCTGCACTGGCTGCCAGAACCCATACGGTTGAAAAGGGAGAATGCCTTTGGAGAATCTCGGAAAGTGATGCTGCTTACAATGATCCGTTCCAATGGCCCTTGATTTATCAAGCTAATCGTGATCAAATTAAAGACCCGGATTTGATTTTTCCCAGACAGGAATTTAAAATAAATAAACAGGCCACCACGGATGAAGTGGCTAAAGCGAAACGTTTTGCTCAAAATCGCGGCCCATGGTCTTTATATGACGGGAAATAATCAAACACAAAAGTGATTTGTGTGGTACTTTTTGGCTAAAAGATCTTCGGAAAGAAGGTCTTTTAGCCTTTTTCTTTTATAAAACAGCCTACCCCCCGGTCAATGTAGTTACCCGATTTATCGGGTACCATGGGCGGTACCTCAATGCTGTTGACGTAAGGAATGTTGCAATTATAAAATCCCCCTCAGTCCCCCGGAGCTTATGGGGGAAAGTGAAGTAACTCCCCTCTTTGGCAAAGAGGAGTTGGGGGAGATTTTCATATTAATTTCAACTCCATAGTACGTTTCTGACTCTTAAGTCAACAGCATTGGGGTTGTACCTGATGAATCAGGTAACTACATGGCGACATAGTCCCGGCTCCAATTTATTCAAGGTTAAAAAATTAATGAATTTATCTAAGATAACATTCCCATCGGCAGAAGATTTCCTTTCCAAATATGGCAATAAACCAATACTGGTCTGTTTGGGGCTAATCACCGCGCTTGTTTTGGCCTTTCTTCTTTCTCCAGCTTTATTGATACCCAGTTTTACTTTATCGGTGGGGGATATTAGCCAGGTGGATATTAAAGCGCCGGCGGATTTTTCGGTGGAGGATGAATTTTCCACCCGTAAACGACAGAATGAAGCCCTGACTCAGGTGTTGCCTATTTTTGATTTTGAACAAAACGCAGAACAGGCGATAAACAAAATAGAGGATTTATTCCACACTAAAACCAATTTATCCGAAGAAAAAATATCCGATGCGGAAAAACAATGGAATAATTTAAAAAGTAAAGATGTATTGCCGGTTTCCTTGGAAACTTTTCTGGTTTTGCAAAACCCCCTTTTCGACACTCCAATAAAAGAAGCGGCAAAAAGATCTATCAGACTGGTAATGGTTGATGAAATCGTAGATAACAAGGAATTGTTGTCGGCAGAAAAAAATCAGGGAATTATTAAACGAAATATCAAGGATAGCAGAGTAACCGTGGTTCAAGATACATCCGGTATCAGAGATGTTGACGACGTTAAACAAAAAATTGCACAAATCGCTCCCCAAATTTTCAAAGCCGATGACAAAAGCCAGCGGGCGGCAGTGGAGATCGCCCAATTAGCGGTAGCCCCCAACCTGTTTTTCAATAAAAGCGCCACGGAAAAAAGTAAAGCAGATGTGATGCTGAGCGTTAAACCGGTTTATTTCCAAATAAAAAAGGGAGAAATGATTGTTCGTGAAGGGGAACGCGTCCGGGAAGATCAGGTGCTTAGATTAAACGCCCTTACCATGTTGGCGCAACTGCACAAACAACACACCTTTTTTATCGGCGCATTTTTGCTAATCTCGGTATTGTTATTATTAATGTACCAATATTTAAAAATCTTTCGTCCCAAAATCGTAAGCAATCCGACCAATATTTACCTTTTTTTAGTAATTCTATTAATCACTTTTTCCTTAACCCGGTTTTTTATCTTTATCTCCAACGCCCTTTCCAGCTCTACCCCGGACATCAGCGTATCGGCTTATTCCTACGCTGTTCCCTTCGCCTTGGGCGGATTGCTGGTGGCGATTTTAGCGGATGCACAGTTCGGCATGATCTATTCATTTTTAGTGGGGATTTTAGCCGCCATTCAAATGGGAAACAAATTCATATTTTTCTTCCCGGCGGCCATCGGCAGTATCGCGGCGGTTTTCGGAATAACCCACATCAAGCAGCGTACCGCTCTTTTGAAGGTCGGACTAAAAATCTCCGCAGCCAATGTCTTGATAATCGTGCCTGTCAGCTTAATGCAAGGCAAATCCCTGACTCCCGAATTTTTGCATGATTGTTTGGGCGGTATAGTCGGGGGGGTGCTGGTGGCAACACTGGCTTCAGCGCTTGTTCCCTTATTGGAAATGATCTTTAAGGTAACAACCGATATTCGCCTGCTGGAACTTTCCGATATGAATCAACCCCTGCTCAAGCGCCTGGCCTTGGAAGCTCCGGGGACCTATCAACACAGCATTGTAGTCGGCACCTTAGCGGAGGCTGCCGCCGAGGCTGTCGGCGCCAATCCCTTACTGGTCAGAATCGCGGCCTATTACCATGACATCGGCAAAATCTCCAAGGCGGAATACTATATCGAAAACCAGATCGATCAGGAAAATAAGCATCTTAAGCTCACCCCCAGCATGAGCAATTTAATCATAGTTTCCCATATCAAGGAAGGTCTGGAACTGGCGCGGGAATATAAACTCCCTCCATTACTTATTGATATAATTCAGCAACATCACGGCACCAGCTTGATTCAATATTTTTATCAAAAGGCTAAGCAACAAGAAAATGCCCATCTGCATATTGTAAAAGAGGATGATTATTCCTATCCCGGCCCCAAGCCGCAAACCAAAGAGAGCGGGATTATCATGCTGGCCGATGTTTTAGAGGCTGCTTCCCGCAGTGTTCAAAACCCTACTCCGCAAAAAATGGAAGAATTAGCGCATCGGACAATTCACGATATATACAATACCGGACAACTGGATGAGTGCGATCTTACCCTGAAAAATTTGAGCGAAATCATGATGGCCTTCGCCCGCATTCTAACCAGCATTTATCATTCCCGGATTGAATATCCCCGTCCGGATAAACCGGAAAAACAGGAACCGACGTGCCCGTCTATATTAGAAATAAGCAAAAGCAGCAAAAGATTCAAACCAACCGCTTAAAGCAGGTTCTGCGTAACTTATTAAAGCATCTGGGAAAAACGGATGTCGAAGTAAGCGTTCTTTTGGCGGACGATGCCTATATTCGTAAACTAAATCTTCAATACCGGCAAAAAGACGCCCCGACCGATGTTTTATCTTTCCCACAGCAGGAAGGAATGACGCCTGATGCCATAAATGGCGGGCTGTTAGGAGATATTGTTGTCAGCATTCCCACCGCAGGCCGACAGGCCGACGCAGCCGGGCACCCGTTGGAACGGGAATTGATTATCCTGTTGATCCACGGCTTATTGCATTTGCTGGGCTATGACCATATCAAGGATCATGAGGCGGCGGTTATGGAGGCGAAAGAGCGGGAGTTATTTAGTTTGGTAGCACAGGCATCCTGCCTGTGTGTTGTGGCATAGCACGGAAGCTTTCGATTTATATCGTTTTCTAGTTGATAAGACACACTGTCATCCCCGAATGCTTTTATCCCCGATAAAGACTTCGGGGACGGATATGGTTTTTCAAGCAGTTAAACCAGATTCCCGATAACACCATTTGGGAATGACAACTAGAAAACGATATTAACTGACAACTTCCAGGAATTGTGCCGTTTTTGTGTGGGCGTTGCCTACATCACAGGCAAGATGCCTGTGCTACCAAATACAGGGTCAATAATCATGCAACATCTGCAAACCGGAAAACTGGGAGAAACCTTCGCCCTGGCTTGGCTGAAAAATAACGGCTACCAGGTTTTGCAAACAAATTACCATTGCCGGTGGGGAGAAATCGATCTAATCGCTCAATCTGGTTCGGTACTGGTCTTTGTAGAAGTAAAGACCCGCTGCGGCAACGGATTCGGAACACCGCAGGCGGCGGTAACTATCAGCAAACAGAAAAAAATGTCGCAAACCGCCTTAACTTATCTTAATGAACATCAAATCACTAATCAGGATTGCCGTTTCGATGTAATTGCGGTATTATTGAGTAATAACGGCAGTTTGCGGAAGATTGAATTAATTTCCGATGCGTTTAATTTCATCGAATAAAGGAAACCCATTATGCGCAAGCTCTTGATTTTACTCTGTTGTTTTTTCATGGCTTGTTCCTCTGAAATCATCGCCCAAAACACTCCGACCGCTCAACCGGCGGCAACAGGCACAAAGCCGGTTATGGCTAAAGGCACAAACACCGGTTCGCCCCGCATCACATTTTTATACGGGGACCGGGAATTGCTGGTGAAAACTTGTCAACCGGCCTGGGGATTGGTGATTTTACTGGAGTATGACGGACGCCGGATTCTTTTCAACGCCGGGGGGGATGAGAATGTTTTGCGTAACAACATGGAAGCCCTAAAAATCGACCCGCAAAGCTTGGATGCGGTGGTTATCTCCCACCATCATTGGGAAATGGTGGATGGCATCGGCTATTTGCTGCGCGCCAAACCATCTCTGCCGGTTTATACCACGGAAGTGGTGGCCGAGGGGCTGGGAAAAGGCGAATGGGCACAAAATTTTATCAACGTACCGGACCTGATCGCCCTGACCCCGAATATTTTGGTCATGAGCCTGCAAAGCCCGCGTTTTGAAGGCGGCCCGATGGGGCTGCAAGAGGTACACATTATCGTTAAAACCAAGGACGGATTGGTTATCCTTCAGGGCTGCGGTCATCCCCGAATCGTCAACATCATGAAAAAGAGCATCGAGTCAACCGGCGAAAAAAGGGTCTGGCTGATTGCCGGAGGCACCCGTCTTTTGCGCCCCGGCAAAGCGGTAAAAATGCCGGACGGCAGGGTGGAAAATATCCCCCAGATGACTTATTACCGCGATGAGGATTACCGCAAGATTGCCGACGAGTTATTGGCCGCAGGCGTTCAGAAAATTATTCCCACTCATTGCACCCTTGATGCCGAGCCGATCCTGAAGGAAAAATTCGGCGATAAATATATCTATCAGACCTTAGGAATGACGCTGGAAATACCCGCTCCAGCCGGGAACTGAAATTTCCATGCCGCGTTTTACCTCATATTGTAGTTGATAAGACACACTGTCATCCCCGAATGCCTTTATCGGGGATCTGGTGTTGATTTGATTTGATTTAAAAAAACCAGATTCCCGATAACGGCACTCGGGACTGACAAAATGGGAGTTGCTACACAGTTCTTAAAGCTATAGGCCATATTTGTGACAATTCATCAGGAAAATGATATTACCTTTTCTGCGGAAGAAGGCGTCGTCCACAAGGTTACCGCCGAAATCAAGGTCGCTCTAATCTATCCCAATAGTTATTATGTCGCCATGTCCAATCTGGGCTGGCAATTGGTTTACCGGTTGCTCAATCTTCGAGCGGATACCCTCTGTGAACGCTTCTGCCTGCCGGATGAAAACGTCTCTCCTCTTGCCCTGGAATCCGGCCATCCCCTAAACCGCTTCGATATTATCGCCATCTCCCTTTCATATGAATTGGACTATTTAAATGTTTTGAAGCTGCTCAAATCGGGCAGAATCGCACCGGAAAAAAACCAGCGCAGCGCCGATGACCCCCTGATAATTGTCGGCGGCATCTGCGCCTTCATGAATCCCGAACCACTGGCCGATTTTGTCGACCTTTTCGTGTTAGGGGAAGCGGAAGGGTTGTTGGATGAATTGATGGACGCCTACCGGGAAGGGCGCAAGGCCGGAGCCGATAAACAGACGCTTTTATATCGCCTAGCCCAAATTCCCGGAATCTATGTGCCGCAATTCTATCATATCGAATATTCTTCCGAGGGGAACATTACCCAAATAACCCCTGATCCGGGCGTGCCCTATCCTTTACAAACCCGGGCAGTCCGCAACCTGGATGAAGTCTGGGGCGCGTCTCAAATATTTACCCCGCATACGGAATTTGCCGATACCTGTTTGATCGAACTATCCCGCGGCTGTACGCACGGCTGCCGTTTTTGTCTGCTGGGGGCTCTGTATCAACCTTACCGCGTCCGCCGCCTGGAACGGGTGCTTGTTATGGCGGAACAGGCTCAAAAATTGGGCAAAAAGGTCGGCCTTTTAGGTGCGGCGGCCACCGATTATCCCCATTTGACCGGGATTTGCCGGAAATTAGCGGAAGGTTCGACACCCGTCAGCATCTCATCGCTACGCGCCGATTCCCTTTCGACCGATTTACTGCAAACTCTTTTCCAAACCGGACAGCGCACCATTACCTTAGCCCCGGAAGCGGGTTCGCAGCGGTTACGCTATCTGCTGAATAAGCGCATCAGCGATGAAACCCTGTTTAAAACCATTGATGCGGCGGCGCAAATCGGCTTTCTGAATTTAAAACTCTATTTTATGCTGGGATTACCTACGGAAAATCCAGAGGATTTAGCGGCAATTATCGCTATGGCTTTACAGGCAAAAGAAATCTTTTTAAAATATGCCCGCGCCAGAGGCAAAATGGGGGATATAATCTTAAGCCTTTCCTGCTTCGTGCCTAAACCCCACACCCCCTTGCAATGGCTGCCCATGGAAAGGGAAAAAACGCTGAAGGCTAAACAGCTCTTTATCCGAAAGGCATTAAAGCGGGAAGGCAATATCAAAATCATCGGTGAATCGCCCCGCCAGGCCGCCCTGCAAGGGTTACTTTCCCGCGGCGACCGGCGTTTGGGCAAAATATTACTCACCGCCCATAATTCGGACGGCAATTGGGCTTGTGCCTTAAAATCCATTAATATGGATTTTTATCCATACCGCCTGCGCTCACCTAGCGAAACACTTCCCTGGCAGCATTTACAGAGTCCGGAGTTGCAAGCCGGACTGTTAATGCAATATAAGCGGTTTATATCTGCGGAAATTTGTTGACAGCGGTAAAGTAAAGCTGCATATTAATTGAAAATAGAATTCGCGAATTCCGTAGTACCAGCCCTTTAGGGCTGAATTTCCAGGGCTGAAGCCCTGGCACTACGGCTATTCCTGGTTGCTATTTGACCGGTATAAATAATGTCAGGCCGGCAAATTTGGTGGGCACAGCCCACCCTACAAAACTGCGCCCATAAAATCGACAGGAGTATCTACTTTGGGTTTTTTCAATCCCTGGGGATTTGTTTTCGCCTCGTTGCTTGCGCCGATCATCTGGTTTTACCTTTGGCGTGAGAAAAAGCACGTCCTGCATGTGTCCAGCATCATCCCCTGGCGTTATCTTTCCATAGATCAGACCTTCGAAGCGCAAAAATTTCGGATCGACTGGCAAATGGTGCTCCAATTACTAATGGTGCTTTTGGGTACGCTGGCGCTAACGCGTACCTTTTGGCTGCGCAATGTGGATGTCGAGTATCAGGTAATCATTATCGATTCTTCGGCTAGCATGGCGGCTGTCCATAAAGACGGACGCAGCAGCCTGGAAATCGCCAAGGAGAAGGCGCTGGAACTGGTGAACCAATCCGGCCCCAATCTGCGCACGGCTTTAATCGAGGTGGCGGGAGACGCCAAACGTTTGGCCGATTTTAACACCGAAAAACCGGAACTGGTCAAAACCATTCAAGCCATCCAGCCTAAAGAAGAGCGGACGAATACCCAGGCCGGGATGGGAATGGCGCACTCCCTGTTGCGGGATTATCCGGGCGGCAGGGTGTTTTTATTAAGCGACAACCGCGAATGGGTCAGCGAAGATGATACCTTAGCTAAAAATTTAACCCATATAGATGTAAATGACGACGGCGATAATCTGGCGATTACCGGGCTGGACTGTTATCGGGGAATTTATGCGGGAGAAGAACGGACGGCCTTTATCCGGGTAGCCAATTTCAGCCCCAGGGAAAAGAAAACCTGGTTGAACGTTTGGCTGAACGATGAATCAATCCACCGCACGCAAATGACTTTAGCCCCCAACGCTTATCAAAATTATCCGCTTAAAATCAGAAATACCCGCGGTATTCTCAAGGCCGAACTGGAGGCAGACGACGTTCTTTCCCTCGATAATGTCGCCTACCTGAAATTAGAGGAGGGCGGCAGCTATCCGGTATTGCTGGTGACCCCCAGCGATCAGGCGGAGCAGGACTTTGCCCGTTTGGCGCAGGCCACCGGAAGAATCCATTTCCGGCGTATCAGACCGGAGGAATTTAGTCCGGAATTGCTGCCCGATTATCGGCTGGCCATTTTCCATCAATCGGCACCCACCCGGCTTTTACCCATCGATTCCATCTTTATTTGCGCACCAAACGGACATGAGTTGTGGAAAACCATGGAAGAGCCGGTATCAGCGCCCAATATTCTGGATTGGGATCGGGAGCATCCCACGCTCAAATATTTGGATTTCCTGGACAAATTGATAATAAAAGAAGCCATGGACACCCGCCTGCCCGAATGGGGGAATTTATTGATCGGGACTTCCCAGTTCCCCCTGGCCTTTTGGGGGGAGGAGGACGGTTTCCGCCAGTTAGTTTTCAATTTCGATTTGATGCCCATGCTTTTTACCGAAAATCAGGACTTGCGCGCCATTATCCTGCTGTTAAACAGCATCGACTGGCTGGCCTCGGCAGAATATAAGGGAGACCGAATCAAAACCGGCGAACCCTATACCCTCAAATTCCCTCAGGTTTTAAAAGAAGTTACCGTCATCAACCCCAGAAACGAAAAAGAGATTTTTCATCCGGGTAAAAAGGTATTTAATTACGATAAAACCGGTTATATCGGGGTTTATCAGGTGCGGGCGGAAGACGCACAGGGGAGCATCAATAACTATAGCTTTGTGGCTAATTTATTGGCCGAAGATGAGGCGAATCTGGAATCTCACGGCAGGCCGATCCAAGATAAAGCGGCGGCAGCGGCCAAGAAAAAACCGGGAGGGCCGAATAAAACCCCTTACGAATTATGGCGTTTTCTCCTGTTGGCGGGAATGGTTTGTTTGTTGGCGGAATGGTGGTTGTATTTTAAAGCATGATCTGGGGTGTTGGCGTGTCCCCACGCCGAAACTTCAAAGGGGAACGTTACCCCTTTACGGCATATGCGCTAACTTAAGGCATTTATATGTAGCGCAGACCTTTAGGTCTGCTACCGGCTACCGGGTTTGGTGAGTGTCCGAAAGCAGGGCTTCAAAGGGGAACGTTACCCCTTTACGGTTTCGGTGTGAGGACACACCCGAAACATCAAATGTCATTGCGAGCTTAAGCGAAGCAATCTCTGGTATCGAGCGGTTGGAGATTGCTTCGGCGATAAGACTGCCTCGCAATGACAATTCCTTAAATCAACAGCATTGGGGGAAACCCCGCCCCTACAATTATTCATATTAAATAACAAAAACCAATGAGAATATTATACCCATATTACCTGATATTACTAATACTGATCCCCCTTAGCTGGTTTATCTCCAGAAAGGGACGGGACTATTTCCGCCCCTCTCAGTATTACACCTTCAACGGCTTGCGGACTCTGATTTGGATTTTATTGATTCTGGCTTTGGCCGGACTGGAGATTTCCCTGGGGCGGATGGGAAATATGAATTTTTTCTGGGTCTGGGATATTTCCAACAGTATCACGGCGCGCCAAAAGCAATGGTTTAAGGATTATATGGTTCGTACCGGAAATTCCCTGCCCGGCGGGGCTAAAGTCAGCGTAGCGCTGTGTGGACGCGAGACCAAAACCGTCCTGGAGTTGTCCGATCCGGATAAATTGGAGGATTTTCTGAAAAACCCGCCCGCCAAAACCCCCAATCCGGATTTCAGCAATCTGGCCGCCGGGATCGAATCGATTGTATCCATGGCCTCCGTCAAAGATACCAACCGCATCATTTTATTAAGCGACGGCAACGAAAACGTCGGGAATTTAGTAGCGGCGGCGCGTACCGCCGGAGGGCGGGGTTTGCCCATCTATCCCATCATCCCGCCGGTAGCCGAAACCAGGGAAATCGTGATGGAGGAAATGAGTCTGCCCTCGGAGGTAAAGAAAGGTGAGGCTTTCGAGGTCAAAGTCAACATCAACAACCTGAATCTGAATGGGGTCAACACCGTTATCCGGTTATACATCGAGGATAAAGAGGTAGTCAGCGATCCCACCGATCTGCTGCCCGGTCTGAACGTTCATAAATGGATTCAGGTAATAAACAACGTCGGCCCGGTTTTTTACACGGCAAAAGTCAGCGCTGAAGATGACACCAACCAGCAAAATAATGAGACGATGGGGGCGGTAACCGTCATCGGCGATCTACCCAAGGTGCTGTGTGTGGAAGGCAAAAGCGGCGAGAGCGAATTTTTAGCCCAGGTTTTAAGCAGTAACGGCCTGGAAGTGGAGGTCGCGACCGCGAATCAATTCCCCCAGGATTATACCAAACTCGGCACTTATGCCGGGGTGATTTTTAACAATGTCCCGCGCCAAGCGGTCAGCCTGGCCCAGATGAATATGATCAAGCGCTACGTTTCCGACTTAGGCGGCGGGTTCATGATGCTGGGCGGGGAAGAAAGCTTCAGTTCCGGCGGTTATTATAAGACCCCGCTGGAGGAAATTCTGCCGGTCAATATGGATCAGAACGTCTCCTATAAATTCAAACAGGTGATGCTGGTGGTGTTGATCGACCGCTCTTCCAGTATGGAGGGGATGAAGATGGATATGGCCCGAAAAGCCACGGTCCGGATTATGAAGGAATTGCGGGACAGCGATATGCTGGGGCTGGTTTTATTCGATTCCAAATATGAGGATGTGACCGGTTTTCGCATGTTGTGGGGCAATCGGGATGATATGACCACCAAAATCGGGATGCTTGCGGCGCGCAAAGGGGGCACCAATCTTTATCCAGCCATAGAACACGCCTACGATTTACTGCAAAATGCAAGCTCAGCTTCGGCACAGGCTCCGGTACAAATCAAACACATTCTGATCTTGAGCGACGGGCGCACCTATAAAGATAAAAGCTTCGAACAATTGGCGCGCAAAATCTCCGCCGCCGGGATAACCATCTCTACCCTGGCCTTGGGGCAGGAGGCTGATGCCAAGCTTTTGACCAATATCGCCCGTGAGGGGCGGGGTTTATTTCATCAGCCGGATGACATGCAGAAACTGCCGGAATTATTCGTCACGGATTTGGAGGATGCCATATCCAAAACCCCGTTTATCGAAAAGCCTTTCACCCCGGAAGTCGCGTCCTCCAGCCCGATAATTACCGGAATCGATGCGGCTCAGTTGCCGCCTCTCAAAGGTTATATGGTGACTAAACCCAAGCCGGCGGCCAATATGGTATTGGTCTCCAAGGCCAGGGGGTTCAGCGATCCGGTTCTGGCGCATCACCGTTACGGATTCGGCGTAACCATCGCCTATACCTCGGACGTCGTTCCCCGCTGGGCGACCCAATGGATAAGCTGGAACAGCTTCAGCAAATTCTGGGTGCAGGCGGTACGCTATATGCTGCGACAGGAAGACGCCGATTGGGCGAAGATCCAGGTGCAGCGCATCCCGGAAGGAGCACAGCTTACCGTCAATATCGCGGAAAAGAACGCCCCCCAGGGAGAATTAGCGGTTTATGCCGCTCCCTCCGGCGGTAAAGAACAGCATGTAGCGCTGGAGCGCATCAGCCTGGGTAAATATCGCGGGATTATTCGCACGGAGACGATCGGGCGTTTTATCATCAGTTTGCGGGAAAAGGTGGCAAATTCGACCGTCACCCGCTTTACCCGCGCCATCGTCATCCCGCCGTTTTTGGGAGAGCATCTTAAATTCACCCCCAATGAACAATTATTGCGCCGGGTGGCCAAGGTCAGCGGCGGGGAGTTCAACCCCAAAAGCAATCAAATCCTGATGTCCGCCCCGGAAAAAACCGCCCATTTCACCCCCGTCTGGCAATATTTGCTGGGGCTGGCTTTAGTTATTTTTGTGGTGGAAATCGGCTTGCGGAAGTGGTGGTTGTAGAACATGGCTATTTTGGCTTGACACTTGAGGTAGTTGCAAAAGTATCTGTCATCCCCGAACGTTTTTATTCCCGATAAAAACTTCGGGGACGGATATGGTTTTTCAAGCAGTCATCCCCGAATGAAGTTATCGGGGATAAAACCAGATTCCCGCTCAAACTTGTCCTCGTGAAAACGGGGAATCGTTGCGGGAATGACACTTCGGGGGACTTTTGCAACTACCTCACTTGGTAATCCTTCAGTGAAGGGTTACGACAAAGTTAGGAATTTTCTTGACACGAAAAGGCTTTTAAATTAAAATACTTAAGCTTATTAGGTTATAATAAGGAGAGATTATCCTTTGTTTGAACAATTAAGCAACCGTTTACAATCCGTAGTGAAGAAATTACGCGGGCAGGGACGGTTGACTGAAGAAAATATACAGGAAAGCCTGCGGGAGGTGCGGTTAGCCCTTTTGGAGGCCGATGTCAATTTTAAAGTCGTCAAGAATTTTGTCCAGCGGGTGCAGGAACGGGCGGTAGGGCAGGAGGTTTTGGAGAGTATCACCCCCGGTCAAAAGCTGGTCAAGATCGTTCATGAAGAGCTGGTAGCCCTGATGGGGCAGAATCAAGGACGCCTGACGCTGCTGCCTAATCCCCCGACGGTTATTATGCTGGTGGGATTACAGGGTTGCGGCAAGACCACCACCTGTGGTAAATTAGGGTTGATGCTGCGCAAAAATGGGCATAACCCTTTGCTGGTAGCGGCGGATGTGCGGCGTCCGGCGGCGGTGGAGCAGTTGAAAACCCTCTGCCGTCAATTGAATCTGACCTGTTACAGCGCCGAAACGGATGCGGTCGGCGTTTGCAAGCAAGCCCGCGGTTTTGCGCAAGAAAACGAGCAGGATGTCATTATCGTCGATACGGCAGGGCGTTTGCATATCGATGAAGACCTGTTGCAGGAACTGAAAGATATAAAGCGTTTTATCGCCCCGCATGAGATTTTATTGGCAGCCGATGCCATGACCGGACAGGAAGCGGTCAATGTCGCCCGGAATTTCCATAATGCCGTCGGGATCGACGGCGTGATTTTGACCAAGATGGATGGGGATGCCCGCGGCGGGGCGGCTTTATCCATCAAAGAAACCATCCAGAAGCCGATCAAGTTTATCGGGGTAGGGGAAAAGCTGGACGCCCTGGAGCCTTTCCACCCTGAACGGATGGCTTCCAGAATATTAGGCATGGGCGATATAGTCTCCCTGGTAGAGCGTGTCGAGACTACATTCTCCCAGGAAAAAGCGTTGGAAATGGCGCGCAAGCTGCGGGAGGAGGATTTTACCCTGGATGATTTCCAAAAGCAGTTGCAGCAGATTAAAAAGTTGGGGCCGCTGGAACAGATTTTCGAGATGTTTCCCCAGATCGGGCCTTTTAAAAAGCTGCAAGGGGTGCAGCCCCAGGAAAAGGATTTAAAGCACATCGAGGCGATTATCAATTCCATGACGCTGGAGGAGCGCCGCAATCATAAGATTATCTCAGGCTCCCGGCGCAAAAGGATCGCCGCAGGCAGCGGCACCAGCATTCAGGAGGTCAACCGCCTGCTCAAGCAATTTACGCAAACGTCGCAGTTGATGAAGCAGATGCGCGGTCAGATGGCGAAAAAGAAGGGTAAGGGTTTCCGCTTACCGGTCTTTTCGTAAGAGGGTGGCCACGAATTACACGAAAAGGCACGAAAGAAAGAAAATGTCATTGCGAGCGAAGCGAAGCAATCTCCGGACGTACGTGTAAAGATTGCTTTGCTTCGCCCGCAATGACGAATTTAAAAAAATAATTCGTGAATTTTCGTGAAATTCGTGGCTAAAATAATACTAATCTAGGAGGTGATTTCTTGGCAGTTAAAATTCGTCTGGCTCGTAAGGGTAGCCATAAGAATCCTTTTTATCGGATTGTCGTGATTGATTCCCGTAAGGCCCGCGGCAGCAGTTATCTGGATTGCGTCGGGACTTATAATCCGCAGACCGATCCGGCGGCAGTCACTATCGATAAAGCTAAAGCTGATGAATGGTTGCAAAAAGGGGCGCAGCCTACTCAGACTGTTCGGCAGTTGCTGGCTAAAGCGGCTCAACTTCAGTAAAAGTTATTACTGATAAATTACTCCGGCTGTTATGAACAACTCTTAATTTGGAACCGGGAGGTACAGGCGCATGAAAGCGTTGATTGAACATATTGCCCGATCTTTGGTTGATTTACCCCAGGAGGTATCTGTAAATGAAATTGACGGTGAGAAGACCACGGTGATTGAGTTAAAGGTGGCGAAAGAGGATTTGGGGAAGGTCATCGGGAAACAGGGACGTACAGCCAGGGCGATGCGTACCATTCTCAATGCGGCGGCGACTAAGATACGCAAACGTGCGGTTTTGGAGATTTTAGAATAGTTGCGCGGCAATATTGATTTGGTGGTGGTCGGTAAAATCGTCAAATGCCAGGGGATCAAAGGTGAGTTGCAGCTCGAACCGCTGACCGCAGACCCCGGCAGATTTGAGCGCTTGAAATTTGTTTATGTGCAAAGACGGGATGGGACGACCCAATTATGTGAGTTGGAAAAGGTCTGGTATCATAAAAGGCGGGTGATTGTGAAACTTGCCGGTTATGATACCGTCGATACAGCCGGGACGCTGGCCGGTTCGGAGCTGGCGGTCAAATCTGAGGATTTGATCCGGCTTGCCCCCGGCAGCTATTTTTATTTCCAGATTATCGGCCTGGATGTCTATACTCAAGAAGCCCGGCATTTGGGGAAAGTGGAGGATATTTTCTCCACTGGCAGTAATGATGTCTATGTAGTCAAGGATCATGGAAAAGAATATCTGTTGCCCGCAATCAAGGATGTAATCCTTCAGGTGGATTTAGAGAATAAGCGCTTGATTATAAACCTTCTGGAAGGATTAGACTAAACTTAAATGCATTGCGATATATTGACTATATTCCCTTCCCTTTTCGCTTCGGTTTTAAACCAGAGCATCCTTTTGAAGGCACAGGAAAAGGGGTTGTTCAGTTATCAGGTGCATAATATCCGGGATTATACCAAGGATAAACACCGGCAGGTGGATGATGCCCCTTACGGGGGCGGGCCGGGGATGGTGTTCAAACCGGAACCGGTATTTGCCGCGGTAGAAGCGGTTTTAGCGCAGCGTCCGGTGGAGCGGATTATTCTTTTAAGTCCGCAGGGTGAGCTTTTTGATCAGAAAAAGGCTAAAGATTTGGCGGCGTGTGCTAATCTGCTTTTAATTTGCGGACGTTATGAGGGTGTGGACGAGCGGGTTGCGCAGCATTTGGCTACCGAGGAAATTTCCATCGGCGATTACGTTTTAAACGGTGGGGAACTGCCGGCGCTGATATTGCTGGAAGCCGCGGTTCGGCTGATTCCCGGCGTTTTAGGGGATGATCAGTCGGCGGCGGAAGACTCGTTTTACCACGGGTTGTTGGATTACCCCCACTACACGCGCCCCGCCAATTTCAGAGGGATGGAGGTTCCCCAGGTTTTGATGGGGGGAAATCATGAGCAAATTCAGCTTTTCCGGCGCTATCAGGCGTTAAAACGCACCTGGTTACGCAGGCCGGAGCTTTTGGGAAAATGTTTATTAAACGAAGAAGACCGGGAAATGCTTGCCCGAATTCAAGGAGAGAATAAGTAGCGTATATTCCCTCTCCCTCCGGGAGAGGGTTAGGGTGAGGGTACCTTAAAATAGGCTTGAGACCTGAGGCTTGAGGGATGAGGGGGAAATGGTATTTCCTCAAGTCTCACTATTCAGGCCTCAAGCCTAATTTGTACCCTCATCCCAACCTTCTTCCAGGGGGAGAAGGAGCTTAATTGAATAACGTCGAAGGAGAATTTTCAGATGAGCATGGTGATAGAAAATCTTGAGCAAAGTCTTGCCAGGAAGAATGTCCTCAATTTCAGAAGTGGGGATATTGTTAAAGTACACGTGAAGATTAAAGAAGGCGATAAATCCAGAATCCAGGTTTATGAAGGGATTGTTATGCGCCGCCGCGGCCGGGGGTTGAAAGAGACCTTTACCGTACGTAAGGTGTCCTACGGCGTAGGCGTCGAGCGTATTTTCCCCATCAACTCGCCCATCGTGGACAAAATCGATATGGTGCGTGAAGGCAACGTCCGCCGCGCCTGCCTCTATTATCTGCGCGGCAAAAAGGGTAAGGCCGCCCAGGTACGGGCTAAGAATCTGTATGGCGTAGCAACGTCCGCCGCCAAAGCAACCGCTCAAGCGGAATAAATGTTTGGAAAGAACTGATTATGAATAAACAAGCCATTATCAATAAGATTGATCAGGAGCTTCAGGTTCTCGACCAAACTTTGTTGCAAGAAGCGTTGGATTATACGGAGGAGGATTTACAGGATATAGAGCTTGCCCGCAAGGAAATACAGGAAGGGAATTATATTACTCTGGAGGAATTAGAGCGAAAGGCCAAGTGCTAATGCCCTATAAAGTAATTGTTCCCAAGAGGGTTGAAAAAGATATTTTAGGTTTGGAAGAAAAATTTCAGGTTAAAATCTTCTCAATGCTGAGAATATTGTCAATCAATCCTTATACCTCGAATTTGGATATAAAACGGATGCAGGGAACAAATTGTAATTTCCATAAAGAATTTAATCTTTTGACAATATGTCGTGTTTGAATAATTACTTAAGGTTAGATTCAATTTGAAAATCTCCCCAACCCCTCTTTGCCAAAGAGGGAAAAGTTATTTACGGATATATTCTTAATCAATCCAAAGCAAGGAGGTGGGTGGTGTTGAGATATGAGCATGACGCTTATGCGGCGGGGTTTAATTTAATTGCCGGAATTGATGAAGCCGGGCGGGGGCCGCTGGCAGGCCCGGTGGTGGCCGCCGCCGTTATCTGGCCTCCTGATTTGGAAGGATCGAAGGATTACAAAAAGTTTTCGGGGATCAACGATTCCAAGCAATTAACCCCGCAAAAACGCGAACATTACTATCATCTTATCCGGGAACACGCCCTCAGCATCGGCATCGGCATGATACCGGAAAACATCATCGATGAAATTAATATTTTACAGGCCACTTATTGCGCCATGCAGCAAGCGGTAGCCGATCTTTCCGTCTGCCCCAATTTTTTATTGGTCGATGCCTTGACTATCCCCAAGTTGAGCATCCCTCAGAAGGGTATCAAAAAGGGCGATACCTTAAGCCTCTCCATCGCCGCCGCCTCGATTATCGCCAAGGTTGCCCGTGATCATTGGATGGAACAGATGCACAATTTATATCCCCGCTATAATTTTGCCTCCCACAAGGGATACGGCACCAGCGAACATCTGGCCGCCCTGGAAAAGCACGGCCCCTGCCCGATTCACCGCCGCAGCTTTCGCGGGGTGGTTATGGAGAGTTCTCAGATAAGTTTGCGGGATAATTAGAAGTCCGGAAGTCAGAATAATTGAAATCGTTAGTTTTAAGTTTTTAGTAGCGAATTGCCGTGGATGTATTACAAGCAACCCATGGTGTAGTTGCAGAAGGGAGCTTTATGAAGAAGCACGTCGGTCGGGCACTGTTATGCGGAATCTTTTTGTTGTCGGCAATCAATCCAACCAAAGCCAGGGCAGGAGGCTGGGAAGAAATTCTGCAAAAGCTTTCCCCCGGTAATGAAATTGTGGACGGGACACCGGTAACCGCTTCGGCCTATAATGGGACATTGACCTTTACTATTACAAACGTGGACGGAATTGCCAATAATTTCGGCGATACGGACACGGTTGACTTGACCCTTACGGGCGCCGGCAAGACCCTTGTCTTTTCGGGGAGCAAAACCGCTTTGGTGGATTGGGCTAAAGACAATAAAGACACCCTGCTGACCATTGTTTTCGGCGCTTCCCCGGAAAGCAGCATAACCGGTTCGACCAATACCGGCTATAACATCCAGCAGCTTTTTACCAATATCAGTCCGGCGCCGACCGCTTCGTCCAGTAATTCACAAATGTTGTTTATGCCGGTTACCAATAAAGATATAGTGGTCAGCGGGCAATATGATTATATGACGGTCGGGAAAAATAAAGATAAGGCTAACGGCAGCAGCGGGATGTTCAATTACGAACATAAGTTTGGGGAGGACAGCAAACATTCTTTGGGGATAGCCCTTCCCTATCGGCAATTAACGGTAGAGGATGAGTTGGAATCCGACTTCAAGTATCTTTCCATCCTGCCCTTTTACAAATTCAGAGCTTATGGCCGCAAATACCTAGTGGAGTGGATCGTTAACCTGACCGCTAACGCCACTTACATCAAGTCAGCCCTGTTTCCCGACGGGGGCGGGTATTTTGAATACGGGGGCGGTATCGGGCTAAAATACTCCTACGCCTTTGACCCCAGATTCAGCGTAAGTGCAGGCATTATGTATCAGGCATTGAAAAAGGAAATCCCTGCCGGATTGGTGCCGGAAGAACTGCAATGGGTATCTGAGGCCATCAATAATCTGCCGGTGGAGCAGGATTTAGTCCCTTCACTTGGTTTTGTAGGGCAGATTGTTCCTGACAAATTGAGTTTAAGGGGAGAGGTGTTCAGGGTGCATCAGTTACAATCCGATGTGGAATCCGATTATAAATATCAAACTGTTGCCTTAGGACAGTTTACTTATTACTTTACCAAGAAAATCAAGGCAAGCTTAGGCTACAAGCAATCCTTCGAGGTGAAAAACTTAAAGGATCAGTCAGTCATCGCTTCGCTGGATATTGGGTGGTAGAAGAAGGTTAAGCTGGATTTATCTGTAAATCCCTTACCGACATTTTTAAATTCTCATGAGTTGACTTCAGCTTCGCTCTTTTATCTTCAGCCTTTTGACGCTGTTCGGATAATTTTTGCCGTTGTTTTATCAAGGCGGCCTTGGTCTGGATTTCCGCCGGGCCGCCGATTACTGAGCGGCTGGCTACGCTTTGCGCCGGATTGATGGCGGCGCTCAATTCTTCCTGGTTCAATTCCAGGGTTTTGCCTGCAACTGTTTGGGCGGTATCGTTTACCTGCTTTACGTTAAGATTCTGCCAGGCGGCCTTTCCCTGCCTGGAACATTCCCTTACCAGTTGACCGACCAGAAAATGCGCCTGCCGGAAGGCCAGTCCCGATCTTACCAATAATTCCGCCAAATCCAGGGCGGTGATTTGATTTTCGCAGACCAGTTGATACATGCGCTCTTTTTTGATGGTGATGTTGTTCCATACCTGACACAAAACCCTTAAAGAGGCTTGAACCGTGTCCAAAGCCTGCCAGAGCGGGGGCTTAGTTTCCTGCAAATCTTTATTGTAACCGGTAGGTGTGGCATGGAGCATGGTAAGCAGTTGCATCAGATTGCCGTAGACCGTCCCGGTTTTTCCCCGCAGCATTTCCAGCGGGCAGGGGTTTTTCTTTTGCGGCATGGCACTGCTGATGTCGGTCAATTCATCGGCCAGTTCCACCATGGCGAATTCATAGCTTGACCAGAGGATCAAATCGTTGGCCATACGGCTCAAAGTCGCCATCAGATTGGCCAAATGTCCCGCCAGCTCTACGGCAAAATCCCGGTTGGAAATAGCGTCGATGCTGTTTTCCAAGACATCGTCGAAGCCCAGTAATTCGCTGGTGTAATTTCGATCTAAGGGCAAGGAAGTACCAGCCAGAGCGCAAGCTCCCAGGGGATTGAGGTTGATCCGGGAATAGCATTGCTCCAGTCGTTCCATATCCCGCTGGAAGGCGCCGCTGTAGGAAAGAAGATAGTGCGCCAGAGTGATTACCTGGGCTTGCTGAGTGTGGGTATAGCCGGGCATCAGGGTTTGGGTGTGTGCCTGAGCTAAATTAAGCAGAATATCGCAAAAATCGGCTAACAATTCTGAAGTTTCCAGGGTGGCGTTGCGTAAATAGATTCGCACATCCGCCATCACCTGATCGTTGCGGCTTTTGCCTAAATGACTTTTGCCCCCGATTTCCACCCCGTAGCTATCCATGAGATAGCTTTCCACCAAAGGATGTATGTCGATATAATTGGCTAGTTTCAATTGGCCGGATTGCCAGGCGCTGCGGGCTTTTTCCAGTCCGTCCATGATTTTGGCGGCATCTTCTTTACTAATGATGTTTTGCCTGTAAAGCATCAGGTTGTGAGCCTGTACCACATCTATATCGATTTCCACCAACCGTGCATCTTCATTTAAGCTGCTGATAAAATTGAGGACGTTTTCAGGCATTTTGCCGCTTAGACGTCCGCGCCAGTAGTCTTTGGTTTGCATATTGTCTTGCTGGTTCATTGCATCCTTCTAATGGACTTGGAATTTTAAAATATACGGTTTCTGGATCGTGATAATCACCCCCACCCTGTCCCTCCCCCATCAAGGGGGAGGGGGATAAATTCCCTCCCCCCTTGCGGGGGAGGGTTAGGGTGGGGGGGTATGTCAATATCTTCTAAGTCCCTAATGTCCGGGATGTTCCTGCCCGCCGTGTTTTTTGTCGTGCTCTTTTTCGTGACCTTGGCTGTGTCCGTTGCCATGGAAATCATGACCTTCATGTTTTTTGTCATCGTGTCCATGCTTGCCATGGCTGTCATCATGACCCTTGTCGTGTCCGTCATGTCCATCGCTATCGCCGTGTCCGCCGTGATGAGCGTGCTTTTTGTTTTCATGGCGAATGCCGATAGCCAGGGCCATCAGGATTGTGGCAATAAAACCTAAGGCCAGGGTCCCCACAAAATCGGTAGTGGTTGCGGTATAGACATGCTCTGCGTGCCCCGCCCCATGCCCGCCGCCGTGTTCATCGTGACCGGCACTATGTTTGCCCTGACCGGTTTCATGTCCGCCCTGTGCTTGCCCATGCTGAGCCGTGCCGTGTTCTGCTGCCGGAGCCGCATGTTCGGTGCCATGCCTGGATTGTTCCGCTTCATGGGAGGCAGTTTCGCCGCCGGTATGCTGTTCAGCCGTTGATTCATGTGTTTGCTCATGCGCTGCCGCATGATGTTCCTGGGCGGGTGCAGCATTGTGTTCTTCTTCAGCCGCCGACAAGGAAAGCGGGAGGGCCAGGACTAATCCCAGCATTACAAGCCGGATATGTTTCATATAATTTCTTCCTCCTCTATGAGGTTATGGGGAAAAAATATTTTAGCCACGAATTACACGAAAAGCACGAAAACATTAAGCCGCCTTACTTTCCAAGCTGACCGATAAGGGCTTCTGCTTTTTTAATGCACTAATCTTAAGGATGGAGAAACCGATCATGTTCCCCTCATGGTCAACCTTTTCCATTACCGCGTCATTGTCGGTTGCTTTAAAATAACCGGCTTTGCGTTCAAATAGCACTTCAAGGTAGTCGCCCTCCTTGTCGTACCAAATCTCTACGTTTTTTGCCATAAGACTTCACCCCTTTTTATCGTATCTGTAAAATATGCCGTTACAATAAAGAAGTCTTTACCAGATATTTTTACTATAACGCATAAATATTTAGCGCCGACCGGTGTATTATTGAAAAAACGATAGAACATTTCAATAGTTACATCAGTTTTGGATTTTACAACAATATCCGGCTCAATTAAGGTTTTTTGTATATTATCATTTTGCCCCGGCATTTCCGGATGGCAAATCTGGAAATGTTCTTGCCGCTCATCGGTTAGCCTGATCCGCCGTTTATGAATATCCTTAAACCATTTCATTTGTTTATCTCAAAACAACAAAGCGGTCAAAATATAATCGCAAATCAAAATCAACATGGAGGAAATTACTACCGAGCCGGTAGTGGCCTTGCCTACGCCTTCCGCTCCGCCGCTGGTGTAAAAGCCTTTATAGCAGCCGATGAGAGCGATAATTGCTCCGAATACCGCCGCTTTGAGTAAGCCGGTATAAATATCGTTTAATTCCAGGTGGTTGATAGTCCGTTTCATGTAAATAACCGGATTGGCTCCCAAAAGGCGAACGCTGACCGCGTAGCCGCCTAAGATGCCGACGACATCGGAGATGATAACCAGCGTCGGAATCATGATAAAGGAAGCCACCAGTCTGGGAACGATCAAATAATGAATAGGATTGACCGCCAGAGTCGACAGGGCGTCGATTTGCTCCGTCACCCGCATGGTGCCCAGTTCAGCAGCCATGGCGGAACCGGCGCGGCCGGCAACAATCAATCCGGTCAAAACCGGCCCCAATTCCCTGGTCATGGAGAGCGCGACTACCGTTCCCACTAAAGATTCGGCATTAAAGCGCTGGAAGCCGGTATAACTTTGCAGAGCCAGTACCATCCCGGTAAAAGTGGCGGTGATCAAAACTACCGGCAGTGAATTAACCCCCACTTCCTCCATTTGATCAACAACATGTTTAAGACGGAAGGGCGGGCGGAGGCACCATTTTAGGGTTTCAATGAAAAGAAGGGTAATATTCCCGGTTTCTTCTATGAAGGAAGTAAACCTTTCTCCTAAATATTCCAAAAAGTTATTAAGTGGTTTCACTGCTTCAATTTTCATGACTTACGCCTCATGCGCATAAGCGCTAACTTAAGGCATTTAAATGTAGCGCAGACCTTTAGGTCTGCTACCGGCTACCGGGTTTGATGTGTGTCAGAAAGCAGGGCTAAAGCCCTGCGCTACGTTTAAGTTAGCGCTTATACGCCCCATGCTTTAGGCCAAACCAATCAGAATACAACCGATAAATATCACGCCACCGGCGAAAAGCTTTTTTTGCCAGTTATCCTTTTCTTTCAACAAAAAATAGCTGAAGATGAATCCGAAAAGCAGATTCGCCCGTACCAAGGGCTGCACCTTGCTGACCGGAGCCAAATCCAATGCCATATAATATAATGCGGTTGCCAATGCCGAAAAAAAAGCCAGAGGTAATAGCTTATTAACTATAGGCCAATGCCATAAAAAGTGCAAGTCCCTTTTTTGGATTGTCCGGGCAAAAAAAAGCATACTAAACACACCGATAGCGAACGACACGAAAATAAAGAATATCGCCGGGCTTTCATTGAGTGCGATTTTACTCAAAACGGCGCTCAGTGAAGAAGTGATGGCACAGATTAAACCAGGTATGGAGAGTTTTCCCATCCCGTAAAAAATAAAAGCCCCGATTACGATACAGCTTACTCCCAGCCAAAGTAAAAGAGAAATCTTCTCCGGCAAAATAAAAGGCACCATCATCAGGGTAAACAGGGGGGCGGTATTGTAAATGGCGTAAGTGGAATAGTAGTCCGATCGAATTCCGTAGGCCAGATAGCCGATGCGCACAACCTCCAGTAATCCCGCACCGCCAGCGGCCAGCCAAAATGTCAGGGAAAGCGGCCATTTCAGATCCAGCAGGAAGAAGGGGAAAAAGAAGATGGTGGTAAGTCCTCTGAGCAACAGAGTGAAATTAAAGGACGACATGTCGGTCAAATGTTTTTGACTTAACGCCGTCCAGAGGGCGTTTAGAACCGCGGCTGATATGACCATGGGAATCCAGAGCATGATAACCCTTGTTTGAAAGAAGCCAATCGGATAGTTAGTTTTGTATTATAACCTCTTGAGTATATATACTTTTTAAAATTACGCCTGCCGATTATAATTTAGTGCCGCTGAAAAAACAAATAAATAATATCAATTATTGATTTAATCTACCATCTTTGCTAAAATGAGCTATAGATTTAGGGGCAATACTGTTTACTTAAGACGTAGCGCAGGGCTTTAGCCCTGCTTTCGGGGTGGGGCTTTGGCGGGAACGAAGGAGCAGACCTAAAGGTCTGCGCTACGTTAAGTGACCAGTATTGGATTTAGGGGTGGTGTGTTTGGGTTTGTTTTATTTATAAGCAAACCTAAACGGTACAGGTGTAAGCCTGTATATGTGGGGACTTAGGGTAGTAAGTCCCCACATACCAGTATCTGAAAATACAGGAGACAGAAGTCAGAATAAATTAATCTATTATTCTGACTCCTGTCTCCTGACTTCTTTTAACAAGAGGTAATTAATGCTTATCCGTCCGGCACAAATGGGGGATGTCAAGAAAATTCAGCATTTGGTCAACAGCTATGCCCAAAAGGGCAAGATGCTGCCTTTGTCATTGCACGATATTTATGAAGGGCTGCGGGAATTTTCGGTTGCAGAAAAAGATGGTGAAATAATCGCTACCTGCGCCCTGCATTTTTGCTGGGAAAATCTGGGGGAGCTTCGCTCTTTGGCCGTACAGGTGGAGCATATGAATCAGGGCATCGGTCATCAGCTTGTGGAAGACAAGATTAAAGAAGCCAAAGAATACGGGATCAAAAGCATCTTTGTCCTGACTTACCGCGGACAGTTTTTCACCGCCGTCGGTTTTGTGCCGATCGATAAATCTCAACTGCCCCACAAGGTTTGGGCGGACTGCGTAAAGTGCGTCAAATTTCCGGATTGCGATGAAAGCGCTTTTGTTTATAAAATGGGGGAAGATTAATGTCTAAACTAGGTGTAAACGTTGATCATATTGCCAATATCCGGCAGTCGCGCAAGGCGATCGAGCCTGATCCGGTCACCGCGGCGCTAATCGCCGAGATGGCGGGAGCGGAAAGTATTACCGTGCATTTGCGGTCAGACCGCCGTCATATCCAGGATGAGGATGTGCGTTTATTGCGGCGGATGGTTAAAACCAAACTCAATCTGGAGATGGCCGCCACCGAGGAGATGGTAAAGATAGCTTGCGAGATAAAGCCGGATACCGTAACGCTGGTGCCGGAGAAACCTCAGGAGGTAACGACCGAGGGCGGTTTAAATATTTTAGCGGCTCAGGATGAATTGGAAAGGGTATGCGCCGCACTAAAAAGCGCGGGAGTCTCTCCGGGTATTTTTATCGACCCGGATAGCAGGCAAGTCAGGGCAGCTCAAGCTTGCAGAGCCGATTTTATCGAATTCCACACTGGTATTTATGCCGCAGCCAAACAATCTTCCCGTCAAGCGGAAGAATTGAATAAGATTGTTCAGGCCGGGCAGGCAACTGGGGAAATGGGATTAGTTGTAAACGCCGGTCATGATTTAAATTATCGTAACGTGCAACCGATTGCCGCCATTCCTTTTATGAACGAATTGAACATCGGTCATAGTATTATCGCCCGCGCCGCTTTTGTCGGTATCGAACGGGCGGTTAGGCAAATGGCGGATTTGATTAAAGAGGCAGGCAGCAAGCAATGATTAAAGGCATCGGCGTGGATTTGGTCAACATCAGGCGCGTGGAGGATATTGTCAAGCGTTGGGGGGAGAAATTTTTACCGCGGGTTTTTACCTCTGCGGAAATTGACTACGCCTACCGGCATAAAAACCCTTATCCCTATCTTGCCGCCCGCTTCGCCGCCAAAGAAGCTATGCTCAAGGCTCTGGGGAAGGGAATAGGGCAGGGGATTGACTGGCGCGACATTGAAGTCTCATCCACCGGTTTCACCGCACCCCAAATTGTCTGTCACGATCAAGCCTTACAGCATTTGCCCGCAGGATGCAAAATCCATCTCAGTATTTCCCATGACAGCGAGTATGCCATAGCCCAGGTGGTTTTGGAGGGATAGATTTTTACAATATCGTATTGTTCGCTATAAAGAGGCAAAATATGGAAATCTGGGAAATTACGGAAGATAAAGTCCAGGCTGCAATCAAAAGAATCGTGATGATTATCAAGCCGGTTTCAGTAATTCTCTTTGGTTCATATGTGCGCAAACAAATAGGGATAAATAGCGATCTGGATATTCTGGTGGTGGTAGCTGACAGTGTGAGCAACTGCCGTCGGGAAGGGTTGCGTGTCCGGCGGGCGTTGAGAGGGATTTTAATGCCTATGGACATTATAGTCGTTCGCCGGAGCGATTTACACAATCTGGCAGATACCCCTGGATTAATTTATAATTCGGCCTTAAAAGAAGGTAAAACCGTTTATGAAAAAGCCGCCTAAGTTTCCCGCAGGTTCGCCCCAAGAATGGCTTAATCATGCCCAAAGCGATTTAGCTTTCGCCCGTCTCGGCTTGAAATCGGAAGAGGTTCTTGCAGCGCAGGTTTGCTTTCATGCACAACAGGCAGTGGAGAAGGTTTTGAAAATGTTTATGCTGTATAACAAGATTCCCTTTCCACCTGTCCATGACATAGAAACCCTGATTGAAATTGTCCAACATGCAGGACTTCAACTGCCTGAGTGGGCAAATGAGGCGGCAGACCTAACCCCATATGCGGTAGAAACCCGGTATCCCGGCCATTGGGAAACTTTTCAGGACACTGAGGTTCACAAAGCATTGGAAATAGCCCGCCAGGCTATAGAATGGGCAAAAATGATAATCGCTGTTAAATGATACCAGTCAATTTAGAGTATCGGTTCTTGATATGAAAAATATCTACCAGAAGGAGTTACCACTTGCAGTTATCGTTTGTAAAAATGCAGGGCTTGGGCAATGATTTCGTGGTGCTGGACGGGCGGGGGAAAACTTTAGCCCGGGATATGGTTAAGCTTTCTCAGCATCTTTGCGACCGGCGCCTGGGGATTGGTGCCGATCAGCTTTTGATCTTGAAAGAATCGGCGATTGCCGATTTCACCATGCTGATTTATAACGCCGACGGAAGTCAGGTGCAGATGTGTGGCAACGGTATCCGCTGTCTGGCGCGCTATATCCAGGAACAAGGTTTGAGCGACAAAACCGAATTGGTCATAGAAACTCATGCCGGAATTATCAAGCCGCGGCTGATCGGTGATGAGGTGGAAGTAGATATGGGAGAGCCGGTTTTGGAGGCGGGAAAAATCCCGGTAGATTTATCAGGACTTGTTATCGATCATTTGTTGCCGGTAGCGGATAAAACGTTTCCTGTTACCTGCGTTTCCATGGGCAACCCGCATTGCGTGATTTTTGTGGAAAACGTAAGGGATTTTCCCGTTACCCGTTACGGTTCCTTAATAGAAAATCATCCCTTGTTCCCGCAACGGACGAATGTCGAGTTCATCGAAATCATCAATGAGCATGAACTCAAAATGCGGGTATGGGAGCGCGGTTCCGGCGAAACCCCCGCCTGCGGTACCGGCGCCTGCGCCTCGGTGGTAGCGTCCGTTTTGCGTGGTAAAACCCAGCGAAAGGTTACGGTGAATCTGCCCGGCGGGCCATTGTTTATCCATTGGAGCAAGCAGGATAACCGCGTCTATATGCGCGGCCCGGCGGTGACGGTATTTTCCGGACAGATTGAGGTGTCTGTGGGTTAACACTAAATCCCTTAAATCTTAGCGCTCATTTCCCACACAAACTTGGTCATGTCGATAAACTCATCATTAAGTTTTCTAAGCCTTGCGCAAATCTCTTTGGCTAATAGCAGATAAATAGAATAGCCTGCCGGAGGATTAGCCTCTAAAAAAGTTTCAAAATCCGGTTTTCTCAACACGATAATCTGCGCTTCTTTTATAACCTCTGCGGCGGTTACCGGGGCTTGACCATCTATCAGGGAGAGTTCTCCCAAAAATTCCGGCGATCGCAGGATTCCGACAGTTTGGGGTGCCCCCTTGCCGGTATCCCCTGTAGTCAGGCGCACCACTCCCTCTTTAATAATGTATAAGGTAGGTTCCACCGTATTTTGATTATAGAGAAACGTTCCCTTGGGAAGCCGGAGCAATTGCAGCTTTGGGGCAAGCGCTGCCAATGCCTGCTCATCCAGTCCGGCAAACAGAGGGACATTTTTTATGTCTTCAAACGTTACCATAGATTTGCTCGCATTAGGTGTTGTCGGCTACTTCGCCTGTGCTACATACTGTACCATGTCGATAAATTTAGCGTCCATCTTGCGCAGATAGGAGCAAAGCGAAGCGGTTATCGCCCGCATGATTTTAGTGGCCGCGGCCGGGTCGGTTTGCGCCAACTCCCTGAATCCCTGACAGTCGATCTGAACGGTAACGACGTCGTTTACCGCGATTACCGACGCCGAATGAGCCTTCTCGTCGATCAAAGAAACCGCTCCGACGTACATGCCTTTTTCCAAAATGCCCAAGTTTTGACTCTCTCCCCCCCTGATCAGGCGGGAGACCTTGACGGAGCCTTCCTTAATCAGACACAGCGCCCCCGTTTTTTCGCCTTCCGTGAAAATAGTTTCCCCGGCGCGGAAGCGTTTAAAATCAGCATAGCGCGCCAATAACGACAAGGCATGTTCATCGACACCGTCAAACAAGGGAAAACAATTTAAGTCATAGCAACTTAACATTTGTCAAGCCATCCTGATTTCAAGGAGCGCGCGGGAGAAGCGGCTCATAGTTCCGGAATGATATTTACCGGCGGTTACCAGATAAGGATAGGCTTTTTCCTCTACTGAGGCCGCCCGATACTTAACCGCCAGCAGCCTGGCTTTGCCGGCCGGGAAACCTTCGCGGTACAACACTGGTGCGCCGGGATCGTCAACGGCCTTACACGGCCATTGCAAACCCTCATTTTCCAGGCGGGGATAGTTTATTCCCGCATAATACGGATTGATCTTAGCGATTTCATCCATTATCTGCGAGGGTGAATGATAAGACGGCATATTATATCCCAAGCGCTTGCCGATCTCGATCAGAATCTGCCAGTCCGGCATACATCCCTCAAGCGGTGCAATCGACTGACGAATTCTCTGAATCCTGCGCTCGGTATTGGTAAAAGTCCCGTCCTTTTCCGCAAAGCTGACTCCGGGCAGCACCACGTCCGCCAACTGAGCGGTTTCGCTCAGGAAAAGATCCTGTACGACCAAAAATTCCAGTTTGCCCAAATCCGCCCTGATTTTATCCGGATAAGGCGCGGCCATTACCGGATTTTCTCCCATGATGTACATCGCTCTGATGGAACCTTTTTCTACTGCGGAAAAGATGCCCTCCATATTCCACCCTGCGCTTTCCGGTAATTTGGCTTCCCACAAATTCTCAAGAACCTGGCGGGCGTTTTGGTTGCTTACCGGTTGATAACCGGGCAAATAATCCGGCAGCATTCCCATATCGCCACTGCCCTGAACATTGTTTTGCGTTCGCAGCGGATTTACGCCTCCTCCGGCCACCCCGATATTGCCGCACAGCAGCGCCATATTAATCAAAGCGCTTACCGCATCCGCTCCTTGTGCCTGCTGGCTTAACTGCGCTCCGAACAAGATCGCGGCGGGTTTGGCTTGTCCGTATAATTGGGCGGCAGCCTTGATCTTTTCCGCGGGAACGCCGCTGATTTTTTCCGCGTCATGCGGGGAATAATCCCTTAAAAGTGTTTTCAGCTTTTCGAATCCTTCCGTTTTAGCGGCGACAAAGTTTTGATCGATAAGTCCTTCCTCCAGCAAAACATGGGCGATGCCATTTAACAGGGCTACTTCCGTACCGGCTTGAGGCTGTAAGGTTAAAGCGGCGAAAGCGCCCAGTTTGGTCGGGCCGGTTTCAATTACTATCAGGCGGGATGTGCCTTTGCGCACCGCGGCTTTGATTTTCAGACCGATAATGGGGTGATTTACCGTAATGTTGGCCTCCATCACCAGAATAGTTTCAGCCTGATGAAGGTCGGCGATGGAATTAGTGGCGGCCGGAAGTCCGAAAGCCGCGGCCAGGGATTTCATGGCCGGAGCATGTTCCAAACCGGCGGAACTGTCCAGATGCGGGGTACCGATGGCCGCGCGCATCAGCTTTTGCAACAAATAATTCTCTTCGTTGGTACAGCGGGTTGAACCCAGGGCGGCAATGCTGCCTGCGCCGGATTTCTGTTTAATTTCCTTTAGCTTTGCGGCGGTCAGATTCAGGGCTTCTTCCCAACTGGTCTCCCGGAATTTTCCGTTTTCCCTGATTAAGGGAGCCTTCAGGCGCTCCGGGCTGGTTACGAAGTCAAAGCCATACCGTCCGCGGGCGCATAAATTCCCCTGATTGAGGCCGACCGCATTGTTTGAGCTGATTTTGGTCAAAAAACCGTTGTTATCGTTCAAAAACAAGGTGCAGCCGCAGCCGCAATAGGAGCAGACGCTTTTGGTGCGCGTCAATTGCCAGGCGCGCGCCTTGTACTTATTGACCTTATTAACCAGGGCGCCGACCGGACAAATATCCACGCATTGCCCACAGAATTCGCAATCCAGCGCTCTGCCGAAAAACGCCCCCATTTCCATTTTGTAGCCGCGTTTGGCAAAGTTTATCGCTCCCACGCCCTGCACCTCGTGACAAACCCGGATACAGCGTTTGCACAAAATGCACTTATTCAAATCACGTTCGATAATGGTGCGGGTATCGTTGATGGAAACGTCCAGGGGTTGAACCCCGAAAATGTCCACAATCCGGTTTTTCCCTTCGGCGGAAAGCCCCCGGCTGCCGATATGAAAGGCCACGTTCTGCAATTCGCATTCCCCGCCTTTTTCGCACACCAGACAATCGGGAGGATGGCGTGCTAACAGCAATTCCAGATTAGTCTTGCGGGCATCGGCTGCCATACGGCTGTCGCTCTTGACCACCATATTATTGAGAACTTTGGTGATACAGGAGGCCACCAAGCGGTTGCCGGGCTGCACTTCCACCAGGCAGATGCGGCAGGCGCCGAACGCTCCCAGTTTGGCGTGGTAGCATAAGGTGGGTACCGTGATCCCCAGGCGCTTTGCCACACCCAAAATTGTTTCGTGCTCCTGGGCCTCCGCTCTGATGCCGTCAATTACTAAGTTGACCATTTATTCCTCATTGTTGGGGAATCGGCAATATAAAAACGTAGCCTCAGCCCTTTAGGGCTGAATTTCCAGGGCTAAAGCCCTGGCACTACGGCAGGGATATTTACCGGACACCGCTTTTCCTTAACGTGCGTTTCAAACTCATCCCGGAAATGCTGAATTATACTCAATGCCGCGCTGGGTGCTCCCATGCCGAGGGGACAAAAAGCTCCCAGCCTCATATTCTGTCCCAGGTCGGCGATTAAATCTATTTCCGCTACGCTTTTAGCCTCAAAATTCTTAACCCGTTCCAGAATCCGTTTGATCCAATGGGTGCCTTCACGGCAGGGGGTGCAGCGCCCGCAGGATTCGTGCTCGAAAAAAGCGGCTACATTATGTGCCGCGCCCACCATACAGGTATTTTCATCCATCACGATGACCGCTCCCGACCCCAGCATGGAACCGGCAGCCGCTAAGCTATGGAAATCCATTTTGACATCCAGCGATTTTTCGGTCAGACAGGCGCTGGAAGCCCCTCCGGGCATAACCGCTTTTAACCGTCGGCCCTGGCGGATACCGCCGCCGTATTCGTAAATAAGCTCCCGTAAGGTAGCTCCCATCGGCAGTTCGTAGTTGCCGGGGTGGTTGACGTGACCGCTTAAGGAGTAGATTTTAGTGCCGGGGCTTTCTTCCGTCCCGAACTTGCGATACCAATCGACACCCTTATTGACAACCCAGGGAATGTTGGTTAAGGTCTCGACGTTGTTGACGCAAGTCGGTTTGCCCCATAAACCCTGATTTACCGGGTAAGGCGGTTTAATCCGCGAGCGTCCCGCCTTGCCTTCCAGAGAGTCTAAAAGCGCCGTTTCTTCACCGCAGATGTAAGCCCCCGCCCCCCGGAAAACCTGGATATTGAAATCAAAATCAGTTCCGTATATTTTTTGCCCCAGGTAATGGTGCTGATTGGCCTCAGTGACGGCCTTTTCCAGGGAAAGCGCCCCCTTATAATATTCGCCGCGGATGTAAACATAGCCCTGATTGGCCCCGATGGCGTAACCGGCCAAAGCCATGCCTTCCAGAACCGCGTGCGGGTCTTCTTCCAGCAGGATGCGATCTTTGAAGGTGCCCGGCTCTCCCTCGTCGGCGTTACAGATTACGTATTTGGGGCAGGCTTGGTCTGAGGCACAGAACTGCCATTTCATCCCGGCGGGAAATCCGGCTCCGCCCCGTCCCCGCAATCCGGAGCGTTTTACCGAATCCACTATTTCCTCAGGCGTCAAATCACTCACGGCTTTTTTTAGCGCCTGGTATCCCCCGTTCTTCAGATAACCGTCCAGGGTTTCGGAATCGGGGGTACCGATATTTTTTAGTAAGACCCGTGTTTGCGGCAAGGTATGCTCCACGAATTAAATTGATAATGGGGAATGGGGAATGGGTAATTTTGTTTTTGTTTCGGCTTGTCCCCAAACCGAAACACCTTAATATTCCTTTAAAATCCGTCTGATTTTGTCACCGGTCAAATGGGGGTAAAGTTGGTCGTTTATCAACATCACCGGCCCTCCGTCGCAAGCCCCCAGACAGGAAACGGCCTGGAGGGTGAACTTGTTGTCTGCGGTGGTATTGCCCGCTTTAATCTTTAGTTCGTCTTCAAGTGTCGAAAGAATAGTTTCCGAATCCAGGATATAACAGGAGATATTGTTACAAACCAGTATTATGTTGTCACCGTGCGGTCTGGTGTAAAGCAGGGTATAAAAGGTGGCGATTTCGAACAAATCCACTTGCGGTATCCGCAGATGTCCGGCTATCTGAGCTAAAGCCTCCTCAGCCAGGTAGCCCATCCGCTCCTGAATTTTGTGTAACGCCGGCAGCACCGCTCCTTGCGGCTGCGGATAAGACACAATTATTTGTTCGATTTCCTGCCATAAAGGTTGGGGAATATTCATAACATTTGAACCACGGTCAGGGTTTCAGGTTCTTGAGTTTTGAGTTTTGAATAGTTTATGATATGTCCGCTCTGAGGCTGTGTTGCGATACAGTTTCTCCGACGGAGAGCGGTATTTTTGAAATTGAATATAAATTAGAACAGAGTTTAAAAACAGAGACTAACGGAATATCCACCAGGAACCGGAAAGCAAACAAGTTAACTATAACTTGTTTATATACAACATATTAGAAAGATATTTAGATTATAAGATGTCGTTTTACTTTTGTCAATACAAAAAACGACAAGCTAAAATTAAAAATCATTTCCGTCATGTCAAAGTAATAATGTCCTCTTTTACCAAAATAGAAATGTTCTAAGACGAAAATGATAAAATTTAAACTTGAGAGAAAATAAGGTGGACTGGTCTTGACAAATCAGTCCACCTTACACACTAGTACACGATTTTATAACTAACTGAGTTTATTCTGTCATAGCTCAGCAGCCTTCTCGCCGAAGCAATCTCAGACGCACGAACTTTAGATTGCTTCGTTCCGCTCGCAATGACACTTAAAAACTCACCTTACGCAATGATTGATAAAATTGATGTTTCGGCTTGTTCCAAGCCGAAACAGGCAAGGGGAACGAACTTATCTCAACCACAGCCTGAGCCTTGCCAATCGGCACGCCGCCCTTTAGGGTTTCGGTGTGGAACACACCCGAAACATCCAGGAAAGTAAAAACCCCCGGATTCCATTATGTGTGCCGCTTTTGTGCGGGCGTTGCCCGCATCACAGGCAGGATGCCTGTGCTACCGGTACGGGCTGCGCCCGCTTTTATTTGGTAGCACAGGCGTCCTGCCTGTGTCTTTTCTTGGTAGCACAGGCATCCTGCCTGTGTTTGGGTTGAGGAACGAAACCCAGGATTCCCTCGTTCGTTTTTATGTCTCTGTTCCAATTTTTGAAATCACAATTTATGAGCTTTAAAAGTATAAAAAATAATCTTAGTTATTTATAAAATCGTGTACTAGTACGTCGTCCATTTTATTTGGAATGCAAAATAAGCGCAACCAGTCAAAACTAAATAGACGCTGTACTAGTCGAGTTTAATGGGATTCCCCACCCCTGCCGCATCAACGGTAAAAATAATTGCCGAAATTCCCGACCAGTCTTTTTGCCCTGTGCAGTACACTATATGGCACTAAAGTAACTTTTAGGTTGAAAAATGGATTACTACCGGTTAAGCTTCTTATTATAGCGGCACAAAAAAAGCATACCAACCCCTCTATGTGTAAAAAATATTCCAGAACTCTTATTATGGAGATTGTCAATAAGTTAGCTCAGGGATGAGGAGGTAACGATAATGCCTAAGAAGAAAAAACAGCAAAATCCAGCCGGAGGGATTTTAAAAGGGCTTACGGATTTGGTGGAAGCGCTTGGCGATCTGGCAGAAAAGGGGGAAGCCTTTTCCAGGGTTAGTGAAATTAATTTGGAGGATAAAAAGTGCAATCCGATTAAGGGTGTTTTCGGTTTTTCGATTAAAACCGGCTTGCAGGGAAACGGGATTAAAGTTGAGCCTTTCGGAAATATTCGCAAGGATAAAACGAGCGGTGAATCAATCGTTCGTGAGGTGCGCGAACCGATTGTGGATGTTTTTGAAGAAGAGGATCATGTCTTGGTGGTGGCTGAGATGCCCGGAATACAGACCAAAAATATCCGGCTTAGCGTTAAGGATGATATTCTAACTATTTACGCTGAAAACAGCGAGGTAAAGTATCGCAAGGAAATACTCCTGCCGGGGAATTTCACAGAGGATAAAATAAGTGTCTCCTGCAAAAACGGGATTGCGAAGATTAAGTGTAACAAGTAAAAACACCAGGATGAAGTCGGAAGGAGGAGGGATGAGTAAAAAGCTTGAAACTACGCTTCTGATGTTTCGGCGTGTCCTCACGCCGAAACTAACAAGGGGTAACGTTACCCCCTTATGGGTTTCGGCGTGAAACACACCGAAACATCAAAAAATATGCAAAACGGCATCTATTTATTTGGCATTGCCTATTCCGATCTGCTGCCCGACCTTGAAGGCACGGGATTGGAAGAGCAAATGCCTCTGATATTACATAGAGTTAAAGACATTGTTGCTGTGGCAGGTACGGTCTGCCTGGAAGATTTTTGCAGCGAGGAGGCACAGGCTAAATTACAGGATTTAAACTGGGTGGCTCCCCGGGCTTGCCGTCATGAATTGGTGCTTGAACAGATAATGGCTCATTCCCCCCTGTTCCCGGCGCGCTTTGGCACTATTTTTTCTGCGCGGGAAAAATTATACCGACTATTGGAAGAACGCTATCCCGCAATTTTATCCTTTCTGGAAAAAATGCGGGATAAAGAGGAATGGTCGCTAAAGGGTTTTCTGGATAAAACGGCGGCCAAAGAAAAACTCTTTGCCTTGTTGGTTAGTCAGAACAGGGAAAAGTTGGCTGCATTAGCGCCAGGGAAGCGCTATTTTGAGGAGCAGCGCATAAAAAACAGTTTAGATGCGGAATTAAACCATTGGCTAAAAGAGCGCGCTAAAAAACTGGCTGCCGATCTGTCCGGGTATGCGGCGGATTTTTGTGAGCGCAAAGTGCTTTCCCGCGAAGTAACCGGCAAAGATACGGATATGGCGCTGAATTGGGCATTTTTAGTTCCGAAAGACCGGGTAATGGACTTTTGTGAGTGCATAAAAAAACTAAATACCGAGTATAATCAATGGGGTATAGCGCTGGAATATTCCGGGCCATGGCCTCCATATAGCTTTTCCGCTTCCCTTATGCCTGTTTAAAATATATGAATTATCTATTGTATTGTGTTTTCTCCACTCTGGATGAACCAGGGAAAGCTGCTGTTTTGGGGGTGGGAGGAGAACCTGTCTTCTATATAGCCCATGGCGGTTTAAGCGCGGCTGTATCCCAAATTAATTCTCAGGAAGCGATCCCCGATATACCAAGGATTTGCGCTTACAATCAAGTGGTTACCTACTTTCATAACAACCGGGCGGTAATACCGATGCGTTACGGTTCATTGTTCGCGCAAGAGGCCCAGGTTGTTCGTTTCCTGGAAGCGCATTCCGAACAATTCAAATCCCTGATCCAAAAACTAACAGGTTGCGAGGAAATGGGAATACGCCTCCTTCTGCCTAATGCCCCCCGTGTGAAGAAGGAAAATCCACGTTCGGAGACAACCTATAGTTCCGGACACGCATACCTGGCTGCCAAGAGGCAACACTATCAACAGGAAGAGCCGCTGGCCCATGAACGGGACCTGCTGGTGAAAACGGTTTGCCATAAATTGAGCGAATTTTTTGTGCATAGCAAACAAGAGTTTTGTGTGTCAGAAGATAAACGGATAATTTCCCTTTATTTTCTGGTGCCCGGAAATTCTGTTGAGCGGTTTTGTCACGCTGCCCGCCAAATCAAACTACAAGCATCAGGAGAACTGCTTTTAAGCGGCCCCTGGCCCCCCTACAATTTTGTCCAGATATAGGGGTATCCATTACCATATATGTGTGGGAATTATTACATATTATCCCAAGTGGCAGACATTGATTGGTGGGGGATATTAAAGTTACAATTATTTAGCTAACTAGTTGTTTATAAACACACTGAAAATCATCATGACTAAAACATGCTAAAAATGGCATAATACTGGCATTACATATGGGCATTGCAATGACATGGCAAACAGACCATGTTAAAACAAAAAGTCAGCGCTGACGATAATTCCTAATTCCTAAAAAAGGGAGGTGTATTCATCATGGCTAAGATTCAAAAGTCGACAGATTCTTCGAGCTTGGCTGAAGTTATTGATCGTATCTTGGACAAAGGTATCGTAATTGATGCCTGGGTGAAAGTTTCGTTGGTGGGAATCGAATTACTCTCCATTGAAGCCAGAGTGGTTATCGCCTCGGTTGAAACCTATCTGAAGTATGCCGAAGCTATCGGTTTGACCGCAAGCGCTGCAATGCCTGCGTAACGGAACCAAATTTTATAGATTCTTAATGCCGGGAGAGGTTAGAAATGACCTTTCCCGGCAGGGAATCCGGGTAACTCTTTCTTTGGGGGGCTAAGAAAATAAGGAGCAGAAAAATGGGACATCTAACTGATGATATGAACCGATTACACGATGAAATCATAGCTGGACATGAAGGGCGTAAGGCATTTGTTGCCGATATACAGCATAATGTGGCTAAGATGCGAGCCGATTTCCAAAACGCCAATACCGAGAGAAGCAAAAATGTCTCCGGGATGTTGGCTGATGTCCGTGCTGATATGGCCGGTGGTTACCAGGCCTTCTTTGGTAAAAGCAAAGCTGCTTGACATATACTTTTAAAGCTCATAAATTGTGATTTCAAAAATTGGAACAGAGACATAAAACCGAACGAGGGAATCTTGAGTTTCGTTCCTCAACCCAAACACAGGCAGGATGCCTGTGCTACCAAATAATAGCGGGCGCAGCCCGTACCGGTAGCACAGGCATCCTGCCTGTGATGCGGGCAACGCCCGCACAAAAGCGGCACGAATAATGGAGTCCGGGGTTTTTACTTTTACGGCAAACATACAGGTTGAAATTTTGCTGAATAATAAATCGCAAATTATGAACTCATTAAGTATAATACCATTCCGCAATCAAAGAATAAGAATGGAGTAGAGGCTTTAGCCTCGTTTTTACGGGACTAAAGTCTCTACTCCTTTAACGTTTGGTAGCGATTTTATAATACCGGCAAAAGGGGATAGGATATGCCTGAGGCGCTAATCGGAAAAAGAAAAAAGAAGCCAAAGATGTTACAGGTTAGTTGTGCTTTTTGTAAAGGCAAGGGGAAAGACCCCTTCGATGTTATGTCATCGCTTTCCAACTGTTGCGTTTGCAATGGCAAGGGCTTAGTGCAGGTACAGGTGCCTTATGAGGCCTGCGCGCACTGCCGCGGCACGGGAGCCATTAAGACCTTTACCTGTAACGTTTGCAATGGTAAGGGTGTTGTGTCCGCGCTGCCCGAACCAACTGTTATCTGTCCGGAGTGCCGGGGGACGGGGGACGATAGCTCGGCTATGGCTATGGCTTGTCTTAAATGTCATGGTCGGGGAAGGATTACCGGTAACAATGAATCTGAAAGGGGTAAATAATCAATGAATAGCCAAAACTTAAAGAATACGTCCATGGAAAGAATCCAGCCCAACGCTGACAACATTACCCCCGAGGCCGGCGAGGAGTTTGTCAACACGCCTTATATCCAGGAGATAACAGAGCGTGCCCTGGCTTATCTCGAGGTGGGCTATCCGGTACACTTTGCCGGACCGGCAGGCACGGGAAAAACTACTCTGGCCTTTCATGTGGCCGCCAAACGCGGCCGGCCGGTAACCCTCATCCATGGGGATGATGAGTTCGGCAGTTCCGATCTGGTGGGTCGCGATGCCGGTTATCGCAAGCATAAACTCATCGATAATTTCATCCACTCGGTACTGAAAACCGAAGAGGAAATGAAGAGTCTGTGGGTGGACAATCGGCTTACCATGGCCTGTCAGAATGGGGACACAGTTATCTATGACGAGTTTACCCGTTCGCGGCCGGAAGCCAATAATGTGTTGTTGAGTGTGCTGGAGGAGAAGATTCTCAATTTGCCGAAGCTGCGCCGCCTGGGAGAGGGTTATTTGCAAGTTCATCCGAAGTTCAGGGCTATTTTCACCTCCAATCCGGAGGAATATGCCGGGGTGCATAAAACCCAGGATGCCTTGATGGACCGGCTTATTACCATCCAGCTTGGCCACTATGATCAGGAAACGGGGATTGAGATTACTATGGCCAAATCGGGCCTTCCAAGGTCAGAGGCGGAGGTTGTCGTAGATGTGGTAAGTAAACTGCGCGACTTCGGGGTGAACAACCACCATCCAACCATCCGCGCCTGTATTGCCATCGGCAGGATTCTGACCCACCTGGGGGGACATGCCCAGCGGAACGATCCCATCTTCCAGCGGGTCTGCCATGATGTTCTCAGCATGAACACAGCCAAGGTTACCCACGATGGTAAGTCGTTAATGTTGCAAAAGATAAACGAGATAATCCAGCAAAGTTGTAAGCCAAATGTCGCTAACATCGGCAAATCACCCAAGCCACAAAAAACAAACCAAGCAGCGCAACCAGCCTGCATATAACCGGAGCAAGCTATGGCTATCCCCAGAACTAACATACAAAATATACGGGGACTACAGGACATCCGTACTCATTCTGGCAGGGTCGATCAGGAAGCCACTCCCTATAGAACACATCTTAAGCTTAGCTACCTGGAACTGGAGAAGGTTCGGCGGGGCAAGGAAAAAGAAAGCGCCCTACAGCGAGTGAAGAATATAGATGCCCGCTTTCAAGAAATCGAGGTTCAAAAGGCCAGACTATTGAAGGTGTTAGCCAAGCAAAAAGACGCTAATCCATCCGATGTTCCGGTCATAATGCCTCAGCCTCGCTTAAATACGGGTGGCATCAAGATTAAGTACTAATATCATTTTAAGGAAAACACCAATGCTTACTTTGAAGAGTATGGCTCACTGTCGCAGCAGCCGAAACATCGAAAGCTTTCGTTCGTGCAGGACAGCTACCGGTATAGCCACCTCCCATTGGGATGGTATGAGAATGTATCGGGAGGAAGCCAGACTGGCCAACCGGGAGCAGCAGCGCATTCGGCTTGCCCGGCAATGGGGTGAACACCTGGAGTGCAGCCAACCGACGAAAGCGAGGTAACCGATGGAATATGCCCAGGAAGTACTGGCCAAATCAGGTAAACTAAAGGGAAGACGCATACGGGACAAGCGCTTTGTAGATTCAGTAACCTGCGCTTACTACAAGGGCACTGGAGTCGACCCGAAATACGGGAACATGAGCCGCTGTCCCATCTGCGGCGCCAGTGGCCAAATCAAGGTCAACCCACCGGTGGTTACCTGCCGGAAGTGTTTCGGTACAGGGCGTGAAGGCGGCGATTTAAGCTGTCTGGCCTGCAAAGGAGTGGGGGTAGTGTCCGTGTCCCAGGAGGCCGGCACTTGTCCTGCCTGTAAAGGAACGGGTGAAGCGGGGATATTTTACTGTACTACCTGCAAGGGGCAGGGTATCGCATAGGGGGCATAGGCGCTAACTTAAGGCATTTATCTGTAGCGCAGACCTTTAGGTCTGCCCCGGATTGGGCACAAACGTTGCGGCTGCTGGCAGGGCTAAAGCCCTGCGCTACGTTTAAGTTAGGGCATATGCACATAGGGGGTGAGCCGCCCCGGAAAAGAAAAGGAGAATAACAGATGAAAATCAACTGTCTTTCTTGCGGACACAATGTAGACCTGGATGATCTTTATGAGGATTATAAAGGTCAGGTCAAGTGCTTTGCTTGCAGTGCACTCCTGGAGATCTGTACCGAGCAGGGACACTTAAAATCGGTCAACTTCGTAAAGATTATGCCACGCCTATCGGTTGAAGAAGCCTTTGAGCATACTTTATAACTAACCAGGTCAGCTAAAATCGGTCAGCAACGTTATGATACAGGACATGGCTGCACCAAACATTTTAGGTCATCCAGTCAGGATGTAATTCACATGGGAAAAAATGCAGGAAGATACTTGTATTGTATTGTAGCCGAAGCTAAAGGGCGCACATATGGCGCTTTTGGTATTAACGGCAGCGATGTTTACAGCGTTTCCGACGGGAAAATGGCCGCCCTGGTGAGCGATGTTCCCAACCAGAAGATACGTCCGGAACGGCGCAATATCGCCGCCCATCAGGAAGTCCTCAAACGTTTAATGGCGCAAGGCACTGTTTTGCCCATGTCTTTTGGCGTCATTGCAGACAGCTCTGACGGGATTTTGAAAATTCTTTCTTTGAACCAGGGGGTTTTCCTGGCTCAGCTTAAACGGGTTGAAAACAAAGTGGAAATGGGGTTGCGCGTTAGTTTGGACGCCCCTAACCTTTTTGATTATTTTGTGCAGACTCATCCTGAAATGCGTTCTGAACGCGACCGGGTTTTTGGGGTTAACCGCGAACCTTCCCAGGGAGAGAAAATCGAATTGGGACAGATGTTTGCCCGTATTCTTGAAGAAGACAGGCTATTCTTTACCGGCATGGTGGAAGAGATATTGAATCCTCTCTGTTTTGAAATTAAACGCAATCCGCCGCATAACGAACATCAGATAATGAATCTGGCCTGTTTGATTGCCAAAAATGCCCAGAGTGATTTTGAGGCCGGCGTTTTTAAGGCCGCCGGGTTGTTTGACGATAACTTTGCCTTTGACTATAACGGCCCCTGGGCGCCGCACAACTTTGTTGAAATAGACCTTAAGGTTTAGATGCAATACCGTTCACTTAAGACGTAGCGCAGGGCTTCTAGCCCTGCTTATGGGGTAGCTTTGGCGGGAACGAAGGAGCAGACACCTGAAGGTCTGCGCTACGTTAAGTGAACAGTATTGGGATTAGATGAGGGGTTAAATGTTTCTTATTGACGACATTCTATTATTTCCGACCCGCAGTCTTTTCTGGGTTTTTCGCAATATACATGATGCGGCGGCACAGGAGCTTGCCCAGGAGGCGGGCAACATCACCGTCCGGCTAAACGAGCTTTACATGATGCTGGAAACCAAGCAGATTACCGAAGAAGAATTCGATGCCAGGGAAAAGGAATTGCTTGACCGATTGGATAAGCTGCGAGAAAACGGAACGCTTTTAGAAGATGAAACCGATGAAGAAGAAACAGACGAAACAGAAGAACAAACCGTACCTCTAAGGATCAAAGCCATTTAGTTAACCTGAGTTCGACATAAAAAATGTAGTCCCGTGGCTTTAGCCACGCATTTTCAGCCTTAGGCTGAGATAAAAGGCATGTTCAGTCCGAAAGGTGTGAATTAACTTGAGAAGATTTAACCAGTTGTGAGTCGTTATTGCATGGCTTTGCCATGCAAATCAGAGAGTGTTCACCTAAAGATAGATATTTATATATTTAAAAACGTAGTCCCGTGGCTTCAGCCACGTATTTTCAGCCCCTTAGGGCTGCAAAAAAAGGTATGTTCGTATGGAACGCGCCGAAAGTATTGAGAGTCATAATTGCAGGGCTAACGCCCTGAAGTTCAGCCCTGAAGG
>JACRJN010000163.1 GCA_016235675.1 Candidatus Schekmanbacteria bacterium | reverse complement strand
TAAATCAAGCGATTAGGCTAAATGTGTCTGATATTTCCGTAGGGGCGGGGTTTCCCCGCCCTCGGATTCGCAAATGGATACCCTATTGCAAACCAGGGCGAGGAAACCTCGCCCCTACATCCGCCGAAGGCGTTTTGTTCTCAACTCATACCAATTCGCTGTTAATAGTTAATGTAGCGTTGGGGTTTATCCCCAACACGTTCGTCTGCAAGCGGGGGATAAACCCCCGCACTACAGATTATTCTTTAAATGGTTGACAGCAAATTGGTATCAGTTGACAGAAAGCCGGTAATTCAATATACTGGACTAAAAGTTATATAGGGGTAAGGCTTGTTCCCAATGCTGTTGACTTAAGGAATTTTGTTTTGACGTTTACGTAACTTACGTAGCGCAGACCTTTAGGTCTGCTACGGCCACAGGGTTAAGTTAAGATGTAGCGCAGGGCTTTAGCCCTGCCTCTTTTCAAACGCCGCGTTCTGCCAATCGTGGGATGAGGGGCAAACCTAAAGGTCTGCGCTACATATAAAAACCCTTAACTTAATGGCATTGGGGATAAACCCCCGCGCTGCGAATTTTATATCGGAGTAAAATTAATGCCCTTCCGGCAAAAAATCGTCGCCATTTTAATCAGCCTATTTATTTTGGGAATAATTATCGAATTAGTGCGCCGCCGCAAACTGCGGGAAGAATACTCCTGGCTCTGGCTGCTCACCGGCGTAACGCTACTTGTTTTCTCGGTCTGGTATGATCTTTTAGTCGCTATTACCCATTTAATCGGAGCGGTCTTACCCACTTCCACCCTGTTCTTTTTCGGTTTGATATTTTTAATTCTTATCAATTTGCATTACTCACTCAAAATTTCTCAATTGACCAATCAAGTCAAAAACTTGGCGCAAAAAATCGCCTTGTTGGAAATCAAGGATAAAAAATGACATTTTGGAAAAACAAAAGAGTAATTGTTACAGGCGGTGCCGGTTTTTTGGGTAAATTTGTAGTCGATAAACTAAAATCAAGGGGCTGCCGGGAAATATTTATCCCCCGCAGCAAGGAATATGACCTGCGTAAATTGGAAGACATCAAGCGGATGTATACCGATTTCCCGCCGCAGATGGTAATTCATTTGGCGGCGGTGGTGGGTGGGATAGGCGCTAACCGGGAAAACCCCGGTAAATTTCTGTATGATAATCTAATCATGGGCATTCAATTAATCGAGCAGGCACGGGTTATGGGGATAGAAAAGTTCGTAGCTACCGGAACGATTTGTGCTTACCCTAAGTTCACCCCGGTTCCCTTCAAGGAAGAAGACCTCTGGAACGGCTATCCCGAAGAGACCAACGCCCCTTACGGTTTAGCCAAGAAGATGCTGCTGGCTCAATCTCAGGCTTACCGGGAACAATACGGCTATAATTCCATATTTCTATTGCCGGTCAATCTCTACGGGCCTGGAGATAATTTTGATCTGAATACTTCCCATGTCATTCCCGCCCTGATCAGAAAATGTGTGGAAGCGATAAAGAACGGACAGCATGAAATCACCCTTTGGGGAACGGGAACCCCTACCCGTGAGTTTCTCTATGTCGGGGATTGCGCCGAAGGCATTCTGCTTGCGGCGGAAAAATATAACAAAAGCGCTCCGGTCAACCTGGGTACCGGATTTGAGATTTCTATCCAAAACCTGGCGGAATTGATCAGCCGCCTTACCGGATTCACAGGCAACATTATTTGGGATAGCTCCCAACCCGACGGCCAGCCGCGCCGCTGCCTGGATACTACCAAGGCCAAACGGGAATTTGGCTTCACCGCTCAGACATCATTTGAAGAGGGGTTGAGGAAGACTATTGAGTGGTATGTGAGGAGTGCAATTTAACATTGACAGCTATACACTCCAACCATGTTGATTTACCCTCTACTTTTAACGCTTGACGTTATACGTTATAATAGATATACTTTATTATGATAAAGTCTTTTAAATGTAAACAAACAAAGAAAATATTCGAACGTTCTTTTTCGCGTAAATTCCCACACGATATTCAACAAATAGCTTTTAGAAAATTACGGATGTTGAACCGCTCCAATTCTTTGAATGACTTGCGTGTTCCGCCTGCAAACCGGCTGGAGGCTTTACAGGGCGAGAGAAAAGCTCAGTTTAGTATTCGCATAAATGACCAATGGCGAATTTGTTTTGAATGGTCCGGTCACGATGCAACGAATGTGGAAATAGTTGACTACCATTAGGGGGTTTAATAATGAATAAAAAATTAGCGCCCATCCATCCGGGGGAAATATTATTTGAAGAGTTTCTCAAGCCCATGAATTTGAGCCAAAATAAATTGGCTAACGATATTGGGATTTCAGCGCGCAGAATCAACGAAATTGTACTTGGCAAACGTAGAATCACCGCCGATACCGCCTTGCGCCTGGCTCATTATTTCAACATGTCTCCTCAATTTTGGCTGGGGCTGCAAATGGATTATGACTTGGATATTGAAGAAGACCGTTTAGGTCTGCGCCTTAAAAAAGAAGTCGGCGTTTATGAAAACCGTGAGTCGACATTAAAAACCGGCAATTTGCCTGTAGCTGCTAACCACGCCTAAATTGTATTAAAAAGCATATCGAAACATTATATTATGAAAATACTTGCCGTCTTATCCGCCCTGGATTTGAAATACCGCTACGGCTGCACCCCGGCCTGGTGGCAGTTGCTCAAAGGGTTATATGAAAACGGGGTGGAGGTTATTGCCACTACCTATCAGGGGGAGACGGTGGAAAGCCCCTGGTGGCGGGTCTATCCCAATCCTTGCCGGCGGGAGGCGCAAGCCTTCACTTACCTGAAAAACCTCAAGCAGACGCTTATTCCCCATAGCTCCCAAGAGCAAAACAGAGATGAAAGCTTAAGCGACAAAGCCGTCCGTCAACTGGCGCAAAGCTGGGTCAAGCCGCGCTGGGAGCGGCATTTGAAAGACATTCTGCGTCTGGAAAAAGATATACAGGCGATTGTCGTGTTTACCGTACCCCTCAATCATTTCCAGGGGTTACCTGCCGCCATAAAGAAATCTTCAGGCATCCCCATCTTTTATTATGACGGAGACGTTCCGGCCAGTCTGCCCCAATTCAGCGGCTTTGCTTCCGGTTTCAGGATTTATCAGGGAGCCGATTTAAGCGAATATGACGGGTTTATCTGCAACTCCGAGGGCGGGGCCAAAGAACTGGAAAAAATGGGGGCGCACCGGGTAAAAACCCTGTTTTGGGGGGTTGATCCGGACTATTATGCTCCTCTGTCTATCCCTCAGGATTATGACGTTTCTTTCTATGGCTATGGGGTTAAATACCGCCAGGAGTGGATCGAAAATATGCTTGTCCAGCCTGGTCGTCAGATGCCGGACAATGCGTTTGTCATCGGCGGCCAAGGCTTCGATATGGATTTGGGAGCCGTCCGCGCTATCGGAGATGTCCCGCTGACCGCCTTCCGCCAATTCTGCTGCCGCAGCAAGATCAACCTGAACATCACCCGCGCCGCCCACGCCTCGGTCTACGCTTCCTCCTCCTGCCGCCCCTTCGAACTGGCCGCCATGGGCTGCTGCATCGTCTCCAATCCCTGTGCAGGGATGGAAAGATGGTTTGAGCCGGGGAAGGAGATTCTGGTCGTACATAGTGCTGATGAAGCTTTGGAAACTTATCAAGGATTGCTGAAGGATGCGAATAAGCGCCGGGAACTGGGACAAGCCGCAAAGCGGCGGGTACTGGCCGAACATACCACTCGGCAGCGCGCCAAGGAATTGTTGGAGTATTTAAAGTAGGGTGTAAATAACCAGGTAAATTTTTTGGGGTTCAATTGAGCCAGCATGAAACGTCATCTGTAGCTATTGTTACAATATGCAACATATTGATAAATAAACATTTTTTTCTTGACAAATTATTTTGAATTGGGTATTATATAGTTTATAATGAATGCTATAAGCAATGGGAGGCTATTATGCAAATTACAAATAAAACCCTGCAGCAAATTTTTGGAATAAGCAGGGGACAAGCATTAACCTGGACTAAAGAATTTCTAGGAGAAGCTGGGATCCAACCTGCTAAAGGTACTGGTTCGTCCAGAATTTATTCTGTTCATGATGTTTTAGGTCTTGCACTTGTTGATTTATTAGTCGACAAGAAACTATCATTTGGAATGATCAAAACTATTTTTCATGATTTAAACCACATAAAAGAATTTTGTGAAGTTTATTATTATGAACCTTTATGGGAAAAAAATAATAGAGTTTGTTTTCTAGAAGGGGGACAAGAAGGGGGGGATTTTAGAATTGATGTAATTTTTTACCATGACGCTCAAAATCCTGGATATAAATTTTATAAAATATTAGACATATCAAGCCCTGATGCGGAAGGCATTACCACATGGAAAATAAAAAATATCATTAGGTCGTTTCCACATAGTAAAGTTGAAGAAAGAGAACAACCGATTATCAAAGTCAATGGAGAAATAGATACGGTTAAAACAACTTGGGCGACATTAGCCACAAAAGAAAAATTTAAATTTACTATGTATGTTTCTGAATTAAGATTTCAATTAGGAGCAACATTGTATTTTGATGTGCGATAAAAAGTTTTTTTAAGGAACACTTTAGCTTATAGCTTTCGTTATACGCTAAACACAAAATAACAAAATGCCTTTAATAAAATTACTATTAGAAAAATTGGGTACTTGGAATATTTCGATTTTACTTGGTTTTGTTGCCTTGATAATATTGGTAGCAATACTAAAAGGTTATAGCTTTGAGTGTGGAATAAAAATTAATCCACCAAAAAAATTAAAGGATATATGAAAACGCTTCCACCTGTCCATTCGGGGAGTAATTTTGTGTTTTTGTGTTGTCGGGTAAGCCCGAGGGTATTTCTGCCCACCCGCTTAACCCAAAGTATTTAAAGTAAATCAAAATTTATTAAAACAAACTT
>JACRJN010000161.1 GCA_016235675.1 Candidatus Schekmanbacteria bacterium | reverse complement strand
TTTAAAAAACGTAGTCCCGTGGCTTCAGCCACGTATTTTCAGCCCCTTAGGGCTGCAAAAAAAGGTGTGTTCGTATGGAACGCGCCGAAAGTATTGAGAATCATAATTGCAGGGCTAACGCCCTGAAGTTCAGCCCTGAAGGGCTGGGACTACGAACTGTGTTGCAATGTAGTTACCTGATTTATCAGGTACAGCCCGTGGTACCCGATAAATCGGGTAACTACAAAATCAATTGCGACATAGTCTTCTAATGATAGTTCGTGGAATAAGTTTAAGGAGCCTGTATGTTTTATCAGAAAACTATACACTCAGAGATTGGCTGTTGTGGAATTGGATTGCATTCGGGAAAAAAATCACTTTTGACCTTAAAACCGGCGCCTGTCGACAGCGGCATCGTATTCCGCCGCATTGATTTGCCTAGCCATCCCATAGTCAGAGCCAGATTAGAGAACGTAGTTCACGCCAATTACGCCACCTCTTTATGCGAGGGGGAAGTGGCGGTACAGACCGTGGAGCATTTATTGGCGGCCCTGGCGGGCTTGGGCGTCGATAATTTGATCATTGAGTTGAACAGCAACGAAGTGCCCATTATGGACGGAAGCGCTGCTCCCTTTGTTTACCTGCTGCATGAAGCGGGGCTGAAGGTGCAAACCAAACCGCGTCAATTTATTAAAATCAATAAGACTATAGAGGTAATGGACGGGGATAAATACGTTAAAATCTCTCCCCATAACGATTTATGTATAGATTATAAGGTGGACTTCAACCATCCGGTGATCCCGGAACAATCCTATACTTTCGAATGGTCTGAAGAAGGATTCGCCAAAAAAATCTCCCGCGCCCGCACCTTCGGGTTTTTAAGAGAAGTGGAACAATTGCGCCGTAACGGTTTGGCCAAGGGCGGATCACTGGACAACGCCATCGTCATCGGCGATTACAGCATTCTCAACGGCAGCCTGCGTTTCGAGGAAGAATTGATTTGTCACAAGATAATGGATTCCATCGGCGATTTATATTTGCTGGGCAAACCGATAATCGGGCGTATCGAGGCTTATAAAGCCGGTCATCATCTGCATTCGGAACTAGGCCGCAAGATCGAGAAAGAAACGGCCAAATGGAGTCTGCTTTCCGGAATTGAATATCTAAAACTAAAACGCCACAGCGTTTACCACGAATCGGTTTTCGAGCAGACCAAAAAACAGGTCAAGGCCGCTTTCGGGTGAGAAATTAACATTGGTTATTTATAATGACAGGGATTAGGCAATATTTGTCTAATCCCTGTTTTAGTTTTAATGTAGGGTGGGCACAGCCGACCTATTGGTAGCACAGGCATCCTGCCTGTGTGTTGCGGCATAGAATGGAAGCTTTCGATTTAACCGACAACTTCCACTAAATTGTGCCGTTTTTGTGTGGGCGTTGCCCACATCACAGGCAAGATGCCTGTACTACCGTTCTCTTGCTGGCACAATCCACCCTATACTCTCGTCCCCTATCCCAATAACTCCTGAATATGACCAGCCACCGAATCCCCCAATGCCGGTAAATTATAGCCCCCCTCCAATACCGAAATAATCCTGCCCTGACAAATTTGCTCCGCCAGTTTTAGAACCAAATCGGTCATGTGTCGAAAACCGTCTGTGGTAATGGCCAAATCCGCTAACGGATCGGCTGTGTGGGCATCGAATCCGGCAGAGATCAGGATCAGTTGCGGTGCGAATTTTTCTGCTGCGGGAATAAATTTTTCGGTTAACGCCTGCATATAGGTTTGATCGCAGGCATTGACAGGCATTGGCAGATTTAAGGTAAAGCCTTCGCCAGATCCTGCTCCTCTTTCTTCTTCAGCGCCCGATCCGGGATAGTGCGGGTATTGGTGCAGACTGCAATAAAAAACGCTCGAATCTTCCCAGAAGGCATGTTGAGTGCCGTTGCCGTGATGGGCGTCCCAATCCAGAATCAATACCCGCTCACAATAATTTTTTTGTTGGGCGTAACGGGCGGCGATGGCTATGTTATTGAAAAGACAAAATCCCATGGCGATATTCGTTTCCGCATGGTGTCCCGGCGGACGCACCGCGCAAAAAGCGTTATTGATTTGTCCGGTAAATAACGCATCCACTGCCGTCAATACCCCTCCCGCCGCCAAAAGAGCCACATGGTAAGAGTCTTTGCAAATCATCGTATCCGGATCAAGATTTCCCACCCCCTGTTTGCAGGCCGCCTCAATATTTTGAATATGTTCCGGGGTATGAATGAGGGTGATTTCTTCTCTGGTTGCGGCACGGGGAGCAAGATGTATCAACTTTTCCCAAAGTCCGGATTTGTGCAGACTATGGATAATGGCCTCCAGGCGCTTATGGGTTTCGGGATGAAAATGGGTTTTATGCTTGAGGTATTCATCGGAATAGATCAAGGCGGTTCTTTTCATGGTTGACCTTAATTTTCTTGCAGCAAAAACCTTGACAGTCACAGGGTAAAGATGCTATAAATTGCTAACTAAAAAAGTTGGTAGCGTTCTCAACAGGAGACCTGGTAACGTACATATTATTAGGGCACCGCGAAGCATAAACATATTTCCCAAGTCGTAGTGCCAGGGCTTTAGCCCTGGAAGTTCAGCCCTAAAGGGCTGGGACTACAGAAAAGTTGATAACCGCGCCTGTAGCTCAGTTGGATAGAGCAACAGCCTTCTAAGCTGTGGGCCAGGGGTTCGAATCCCTTCAGGCGCGCCATAAAAATCAGGGAGTTGTGAGCAACATGCAACTCCTTTTTATATTTTATCATTAGAAAATATTTTAGGCAATAAAAGTTAATTGCGAATACAGGAGCCAGAATTCAGAATTCAGAATAATTTTATACAGTTAATTCATTCTGACTCCTGACTCCTGACTTCTCTTTTAGATTTTAACATCCATTAATGATTTCCAATGCCCTAACAATCGATGTGGAAGAATGGTTTCAGGTTACCAGCCTGGAACCCTATGTCAGCCGGCAGGATTGGGGGGATTTAACCTCTCTGGTCGAGCCGCAGACCAGGAAGGTATTGGAAATCCTGGCCGGGAAAAATATAAAGGCAACCTTTTTCATTTTAGGCTATGTCGCGAAAAAATATCCGCGCTTGATCAAAGAAATTGCCGGCTACGGTCATGAATTGGCCGTGCACGGAGATGAACACAGGTTGGTATGCCATCTTTCCCCGGATAAATTTCGGGAGGAAGTATCCTGCCCGAAGCAGATCATAGAACAGATTACCGGACAAAAAGTAATCGGTCACCGGGCGCCTTCCTGGTCGATAACCGACAAGACCTTATGGGCCTTTGGAATTCTGGAAGAATTGGGTTATAAATACGATTCCAGCCTGATTCCCGGTAAAATCCGTTACGGCATATCGAGAGCGGAACTTTTTCCTTATCGGATAAACAATTTGGTGGAATTTCCACTTTCTACGGTAAAAATTGCTGGATGCCGGTTTCCTTTCAGCGGCGGCCTTTTTCTCCGCACGTTACCGGTTGATTTTGTAACTTCCCGGATTAGGCAGATCAACCGGTTGCATCAGCCGGCTCTGGTTTATTTACATCCATGGGAACTGGACCCGGATCATCCGCGGATAAAAACCGGGTTCAAGGAATATATCATCCATTATTATAATCTTAAATATACAGAATCCAAGTTAGGTAAATTATTAGACCGGTTTAAATTCGATACCGTAAAAAATATTCTCCAAATTGGAAATCAGCCATAAACATGACCGACTCTGCTCAAATTAATGCTTTAACCCCTGCCTTTTCCATAATCATCCCTTTATATAATGAAGAACAATCCATAGTCAAGGTGATACGGGGACTACAGGATTATTTGGAAAGTAAATATGTGCTTTACGAGATTATTGTAGTGGATGACGGGTCAAAGGATAATTCCTGCCGGGAAGCGCAGAAAACCGGCGTTCAGGTGATCAAACACCATCAGAACAAGGGATACGGAGCCGCCCTGAAAACCGGAATCAAACAGGCCCGCTATGAGGTGGTAATCTTTTACGACGCCGACGGGCAGCATGAGCCGCAGTTACTGGAGGCAATTATCGAAAACATGAAAACATACGATATGGTAGTGGGCGCCCGTGACCGGGATTCCTATCAGCAGGTAATGCGCAAGCCGGGCAAAAAGGTTTTAAGCCGGGTGGTCAATTATCTTGCCCGCACTCAAATTCCCGATATAAATTCCGGATTGCGGGGGATAAAAACCTCCCTGGTGAAAATATTTTTCCCGCTATTGCCCGACGGCTTTTCCTTCAGCACCACGATCACCCTGTGCCTGTTCAAGGAAGGCTACAGTGTTCATTATGTCCCGATAACCACCAAAAAACGGGTGGGGAAAAGCTCGGTCAAGCAGATTAGGGACGGGCTGAATACCATTATGCTGATTCTGCGCATGATTATGCTTTTCGATCCCTTGCGGATTTTTCTGCTGCCCAGTTTAGTCATAACCGGAACCGGTTTGCTTTTTACCGCCTATACCATGATGGTTTCCCAGGAAGTCTGGAAATCGGGTATTTTGCTAATCAGCATCGGTTTTTTGATATTTTTCTTCGGGCTGTTGGCCGATCAAATTTCCAGCTTGCGCCGGCAAATATTAGAGGTGACCAATATTAAGGGGAAATCTCAATGAAGGTGTTGTTGATCAATCCGCCCAATCATTATATGACCTCCGCCAATACCCCCGATTTTGTCGATACGGAAGGCGGGTATAACCCCCCCTTGGGATTATTATATGTCGCGGCCTACCTGCAAAACAATTCCGACCATCAGGTGGAAATTCTGGATGCTTTGGTGGAGGAAATGGATTACGGGCAAATAGAGGCACTAATCCGCCAAAAGCAGCCGGATGTTGTTGGGATAACCACGCTGACCTTTACCTTAATCGATGTAATCGACACGATTAAAACGGTGAAAAAGGCTCATTCCCAGGCAAAAATCGTTTTAGGCGGCCCGCATGTTCATCTTTTCCCCCAGGAAACGATCAATCTGCCGGGTGTGGATTTCCTGGTTTTGGGGGAAGGGGAAAAAACCTTCTGCTATTTGATGAATAATATCGATAACCTGGAGGCTTTAAAGCGATTTAAAGGGTTGGTATTTAAAGAAAACGGCGCGCTGATTAATACCGGCGAAGCGGCTTTTATCGAAAATCTGGATGAACTGCCATATCCTGCCCGCCTGTTGACCTCCTATAAAAAATATAGCTCCCTGATGGCAGGCGGCGCCCTGATTACTACCATGATCACCAGCCGCGGATGTCCTTTTAAATGTGTCTTTTGTGACCGCCCCCATTTAGGTAAATCCTTCCGCGCTCGCTCGGCGCAAAATGTTCTTCAGGAAATGGAAGAATGTATGAAGATGGGGATCAAAGAATTTTTAGTCTACGACGATACCTTTACTCTGGACAGAAAACGTGTGTTTGCGATCTGCCAGGCCATTATCGATCGAAAATGGGATATTTCCTGGGATATTCGCACGCGGGTAAATACTGTGGATGAGGAAATGCTGGACATATTGAAACGCGCTCATTGCAAACGCATCTCCTATGGGATAGAAGCCGGAACCGACCGGGTTTTGGGTGTGTTGAAAAAAGGGATCACCATCGAGCAGACCAAAAAAGTGATCAAAATGACCAAAAAGAAAAAGATCGATGTTCTGGCCTATTTTATGATCGGCTCGCCCTCCGAAACCAAAGAGGAAATAATGCAAACCATTGCGCTTGCGCAGGAACTGGAGCCGGATTACGTGCATTTTTCCATTCTCACCCCGTTTCCCGGCACCCATATTTATAAAGAAGGGTTGCAAAATGGATTTATCGCCAAAGACTATTGGCGCGAGTTTGCCCAAAACCCGACACCCGATTTTTCCGCTCCGTTTTGGGAGGAGAATTTCTCCCATGATGAATTATTTGAATTAATTAAATTGGCTTATAAGAGTTTTTATGTCCGTCCTGCCTATATCATCCGAAAGTTATTTCAGGTAAAATCTTTTGCCGAATTTTCCCGTAAAGCCAAGGCCGGTTTAAAAGTGGTGTTTATGCGCTAGTACAGCATTCATTTAGTTTTGACGTGTTGTTCTTGTAAGGAGTAGGGGCTTCAGCCCCGTATGGATTCACGGGACTAAAGTCCCTACTCCAACCTGTCAGTATAAAATGGATGGTGTACTAGTCACACGGGAACTCCACTCCTGGAAAGCCTTAAAATGCCGGAAAATAAAATTCACAATTTTTTAATTTTTACATCAATAACAGGTATAGTATTTTTGCTGCACCATACTTGCTTGCAATTTGGCTTTGCATATCAAGAACTTGTCTATTATATGAATGCTACATCCGCTAATTTAGCCGATTTATTTAATCACACACTAGGATTTTTTCGGGGTGCGGAATGCCGCCCGGTTAATCATTATTTATTTTTTCTGCTCAATCGCAGCCTTTTCGGCAATAATCCTGCCGCCTTCCGCATACTCTGGCTGGTAATGCACAGCATCAGCGCTTTTTTAATCTATTTAATTTTCCATAAAATTACTAAAAATAAAACCATCGCGCTCTTAACCGTCTTTATTTTTCTAACCAGGGCCGGGCTTATTCGTAATTTTTATGCCCTCCATTATTCGCCTCCCAAATTAGGTTTTTTTCTTTTATTTACCTTTTATTTTTATTTAAAAGCCCAGGGAAATAAAATCCTATATTGGCCGCTTTCCATCTTGACTTATCTTTTAGCGCTGGGGACGCGCGAGACCTTTATTGTTTTGCCTATAGTCATTTTAGCCTATGAGATTATTTTCAACTCCGATTGCCGGATTAATGCAACCAAAATAAAAAGCCTACTGCCTAAAATCGCACCTTACATAGTAATAGTTATCAGCTACTTACTCGTTCGTCTGCCCTTTTTTCTGCAAAAAACCAGTGTGCCCGCCACAGGCCGAAACGCGGAATTGAAAATCTCTTTCAAAACCATGGCTATCCAACGGATACCGCTCAATTTATTGAATTATATACGGTTTAATTTCAATGCCCTGGTTTTCCCCATCCGGGAACTGAATTTCGGGCAAAGCCAATACGGGTTGCCGGATTTAATGCTTTATCTTATAGTAGTCATTGCTTTTCACGCCATATATTCACTTGCCTTTACTAAACGGTGGCCTCAGGTTTTTGCGGCCACAAAAAAACCGTTGCTTTTCGGGATTATTTGGTTTCTGTTATTTATCGGACTATACTGTACCTTTGAAAATGTAAGCATTGATTATATTTATACTGCTGTAATAGGGATTTGTTTGGCCGCCGCCTCTTGCATCGAATATTATTATTGTGCGATACTGACTAAAAATAAAAAGATAGTTCCTGGGATTGCGGTTGTCATTTTACTGCAAACCTTTTTTGCCTTCTATCTTTTTGTCCGGGATAGATTAAAGGACGATACTTATTTACTTGGATGGAAAATAGCCGGTGATTATATAAAGAGCGCAAGTCAGAGTTACCCATCGATTGCGCCCCCCTCCCGCATACATCTTTACGGCGAGGATATACGAAGAAGCTTGACATGGGAGGGATTTTTGTTTAAATACTTATATAATAATCCCGATTTGAAAGTAATTTATCATATTCAACCAATAAAAATGTCGGATATAAACCGGGAAGATGTGGTTTTTTGCCTGGAAAATCAACAATTAATCGACCATACTTATATCTTTCGGAATAAAAAGCCTCTTTTATAACTCATTATTGTAGACATTTTTGAGTACGATTTTTGCTATATTAAATTATAATATTAAACCGCAGAGACGCAGAGTACGCCAAGTAATGAAAAATGAATAATTTTATTCTTGGCGTACTCTGCGTCTCTGCGGTAAAAAATTTAAACTCGTCCATGACAATCCCGACTAATATCTATCGGGATGGAGAGTAATAATGGCCGGCATTCAATTAGAAAAATTAGGGCAGATATTGCTGCGGGAAAAAAAGATAACCGAGGAAGAATTACATAAAGCCTTAGAGGCTCAGCAGACTACACAGGAAAAACTGGGCAAATTGCTGGTTAGTTTGGGCTACGTTTCCGAGGATGATCTGGCGCAAATATTAAGCAAGCAGATGGGCATCCCCTATTTGCCCCTGGCGGAATTTTCCGATACCCAGCCGATCGGCATCCGCTTCAACCCCAAATTTATTCAGCAGCACCGGTTTTTTCCCCTGGAAATGAACGGCAATGAGCTATCGGTGCTGATGGCGGATCCGCTGGATTTGGCCACCATCAACGCGATTAAGCTGGCTTCCGGCTGCCAGATAATCCGGGTTTATTTAGGCAAAGAATCAGATATTAATGCAGCCTATGAGCGCTTCTACGGCAGCGGCACCAGTACCATGGAAAAGATCATTGAGGGTATCAGCGATGCTGATTTGCAATTTGCCTCAGGGGAAGACAGCGAAGACGTCGAACATTTAAAGGACATGGCGCAGGAAGCCCCGGTCATTAAACTGGTGAATTTGCTGATTACCAAAGCCATTGAAGGCAGCGCCAGCGATATTCATGTCGAATCCTTTGAAGATGATTTGAAGGTGCGTTACCGGATTGACGGCATTCTCTACGATACGGAATCGCCCCCCAAGCGCCTGCAATCGGCTATAATCTCCCGCGTCAAAATCATGGCCAAAATGAATATCGCCGAACGGCGTCTGCCTCAGGACGGGCGTATCCGGTTGCGGGTGATGGGCAAAAAGATCGATTTGCGTGTTTCCACCATCCCCACCATTCACGGGGAAAGTGTGGTAATGCGGATCCTTGACCGCAGCAGCACCCTTTTGGAACTGACCGATTTGGGTTTTCCGGAAAGCACGCGCCAGAAATTCGAAACGCTGATCCGCAAACCGCATGGGATTGTTTTAGTGACAGGGCCTACCGGTTCGGGAAAAACCACCACCCTTTATGCCGCTTTATGTAAATTGAACTCTCCCGATAAAAAGATTATTACCGTTGAAGACCCGATAGAGTATCAGATCAACGGAATAAACCAGATTCAGGTTAAACCCAAAATCGGCCTGACTTTCTCCTCCGGATTGCGTTCGATTGTGCGCCAGGACCCGGATATTATGATGGTCGGTGAAATCCGCGATCTGGAAACTGCCGAAATTGCTATTCAATCGGCGCTTACCGGGCATATGGTTTTCTCCACATTGCATACCAACGATGCGCCGGGTGCGATAACGCGTCTGTTGGATATGGGGGTGGAGCATTATCTGGCGGCATCCTGTCTGGAGGGGGTGCTGGCTCAACGTCTGGTGCGGGTAATCTGTCCGTCCTGCAAAGAAAAAACGCTTATGGAAAAACAAGCCCTGACCGACATGGGATTCAAGGTGTCAAATGATATAACGATCTGCAAGGGACGGGGCTGCCGGGAGTGTAATTTTACCGGATACAGAGGACGCATCGGCATCTATGAAATGCTGGTGGTAAATGAGGAAATACGCCAATTAATCCTGGAAAAAACCAGCGCCTCGGTAATACGGCACAAAGCCCTCTCCCAGGGAATGCTGACCTTGCTGGATGACGGCTGGCATAAGGTCATGGCCGGGTCGACTACCTTGGAAGAGGTGCTGCGGGTAACCCAGGTAGAAGAAATTACGGAATTGGCGTCGATGGAGTAAATTGTTCGGCCTTGACTTTTTCCCCAAAAAATAGTATGACTAGCTATTCTGTAACAAAATGACAGGCTCTATGACTTTTAATACAAGTTCGGCTATACAAACCAAGCGTTTAGGTTATTTGCTGGGGAAAAACCTTTTCCCGGCTGCCTGTCTGGCCCTAAGCGGGGAACTCGGCAGCGGCAAAACCTGCTTGGTGCAGGGAATCGTCTCAGGCTTGGGCGGAGATGAAAATAATGTAACCAGTCCCAGTTATACCCTGATTAATCAATATAAAGCTCTTCAAGGGATTGTGTATCATGCTGATTTATATCGCTTAAACTCAAAAGATCAAATTTATGAATTGGGTTTGGAGGAAAATTGGGGCGACGGGATGGTTTTAATCGAATGGCCGGAATTAATTTTGCATGATTTAAACCGTATCGGGTTTATGCAGATTTTTTTAAAAGCTCTAACTGAATGTGAACGCCGGATAGAGCTTGTTCCGTATGGTAATGCTTATCAAACTGTTTTGAATAATCTCCGGCGTGAAGATATTTCCGCGTTTACATTTTTATGCACGTTATAGGTTTATTTTAAGTAATATTAATGTTATAATCAAACATATCTCACCTTTAAGGGGTTTTGGGATGTTGAAAAACAGATTTCGTTATGCTTTTATAGCTATTTTTTTAGGTATCGTTTTAGTGATTAATCCCGCTCATGCGGGCGAACCGGAAAAGATTTTCCGTCTGGGGGCGGAATTTTATTCCAATTCCGAATATGAATTGGCGATTCAGCAATTCAAGGAATTAATTGCTAATTATTCTACCCATTATTTAAGTGCGGAAGGCCAATTTTGGCTGGCTGAGAGCTATTTCAATCAGGAAAAATACCCTGAGGCCATTAAAGAATATGAATATTTAATTAAAAAATATCCCACTTCGGAAAAAATCAAAGAAGCCTATATGCGGCTGGCCGATAGTTATTATTTAACGAATAAATACGATCTTGCCGCGCAAAATTATGAATATGCCCTGAATGACCCGCCGCCGGATGTAGCGCCTGCCGATATTAACTTTTGGCTGGGCTGGTGTTATTTAAAACAGGAAAATTTCAATAAGGCCCTGGCCGCCTTTGAAAAAGCCTCCCAGTCAAGCGATCCGGAAAAAGCGCTGGAAAGTATTTATATGACGGCGGAAACTCAATATCGTCTCCAGCAGGCGGAGGCCGCGCTAAAGGGCTACCAGCAATTGCTGGATAAATACCCCGACAGCAAATACGAGTCGGGAGCGCTCTACATGTCGGGGGTGATTTTCCAGCAATTGAATAAGGTTGACAAGGCAGTGGAATTTTTCGCCAAAGTGCTGAAAAAGCACCCTGAGAGCCAGGAAGCGCAGGAAGCCGCTTTCCGTCTGGGCAGCAGTTATTTTGCTTTGGGGGATTATGAAAAAGCGATAAAATTCAACCAGGAAGCCAAACAAAAATATCCTGCCAGCCCACTGGCTGCGGATGCCACATATCTTGCTGCAGAATCCTATTTTCAGCTCAAAAAATATCCGGATGCGATTAACGCCTATCAGCAGTTTTTGGAACAATATCCCAATAACCGTTATCGGGAAAATGTACTCTATAGCTTAGGCTGGTGTTTTCTGGAAACCGGTCAGCCGGATAAATCCTCGGAATTATTCGCCAAACTGGCTAAAGAATATCCCGGCACGAATTTTGCCGAAGAAATCGCTTTTCGCCAGGCGGAAACCAATTTCAATCAGAAGAAATATACTGAGACCATCACTTTCGGTAATCAGTTATTAGAGAAACATCCCAACTCCAAATTCAGCTCGCATGTGCTCTTTTTGCTGGCCTGGAGTAATTATTTAACCAACCAATATGAGACGACCGGCAAAATAATCGAAAGATTATTGAAAGATTTCCCCGGCAGCAAATACGAAGAGGAACTGATATTTTTACTGGCGGAGGCAAATTATCAGCAAAAACAATATACCGAGGCGGTAACGCAGTATGAATTAATCATCAGTAAATATCCCAAAAGCGAGTATGCCGATGATGCTTTAATGGGCGCGGCGTCGGCCTATAATGTGCTGAAAATGCCGGAAAAGATCGTCAAATCTTATGAAGTACTTTTAGATGACTATGATAAAAGCCCTTTTGTCCCTCAGGCGAGGTATCTTTTAGGCGAATATTTCTTTAATAAACAGGATTTCGGTAAAGCTCTCGATTATTTCGATACCGTCATCGACAAGCATCAGGATAGTAAATATGTTCCGGCGGCGCTTTACTGGACCGGTGAAGCTTATTACGCTAAAAAGGAATATGAGAAAGCGGCCAAAAGTTACCTGCAATTGGTGGAGAAGCACAGCGGAAGCGATCTCTTGCCCAAAGCCCTGTATGGATTAGGCTGGGCGTATCTTAAACAAAACAACTACGCCAAATCCGTCGAGCAGTTCGAGGCCCTGGCGCAGAAATACCCGCAAAGTGCATTAGTGCCTGAGGCGATATTGCGTATCGGCGATGCCTATTACGCCCAGGAAAAATACCTGGATGCGGCGCAAGCCTATACCAGGGTTTTAAAGCTGCAAATAAAAGATGTCAATATCCCGCGCTCCGATGCGCAATACTGGCTGGCCTGGAGCAGTTATAAGGCTCAGGATTATAAGGCAAGCTTATCGGCCTTCGAGGGTTTTATCAGTACTTATTCCGACAACCCGCATGTAGAAGACAGCATCCTGCAAATAGCCATAATTCATAACCAATTAAAGGATTATGCCGCGGCTAATGAAGCCTATCAGAGATTGATCAAGGAACGCCCGCAAAGCAATCTGATACCGCAGGCGCTTTTCGGATTAGGCAGCGGTTATTTGTTATTGGCGGAGGCGGAACCGGCCAAAGCCGGGGAGTATCTGGCCAAATCCGTAGAAACCATGGAGGAACTGTACAAAAAATATCCTCAGGACACTATGGCCAAAGAAGCCTTATATCTGGCAGGGCTTTCCAGCTTCCAGTTAAACCAGTATGATAAATCCAATAAAACCTTTCAGGAATTTGTAGAAAAATACCCGGAGCATAAATTAGCTGAAGACGCCTCTTTCAAACTGGGGTTCGGCTATCTGCAACAAAAGGATTATAAGGCTGCGGCAGGAGCCCTGGAACTGTTGGCGGACAGACAAGAAAACTCCAATCGCCCGCAGGCGCTGTTTTATCAGGCTACCTGTTATAACAATCTGAAACAATTCGATGCTGCCAGGAATAAGTACGAGGATCTAATCGAGCAATATCCCAACGACAAACTAGTCCCGGTAGCGGTGTATGATCTGGCCTGGCTTTACGAGGATCAAAAAAAATCCGATAAGGCGGTGGAAAACTTCCAGATTATTATGGAAAAGTTCCCGGAAAGTTCCTATTGGTCTGACGCAACTTATAAGGTGGGTGAATACAGCTTCAAGAAAAATGACTATCCGGCGGCAATCAACGCCCTGGAGAAGTTTATCGCCAAAAATCAGCAAAGCGATTTATTGGACGATGCCCAATATCAAATCGGAGCTGCCTATAATCATCAGAAAGATTATCCCAAGGCACTGGAGTCTTTAGCCAAAGTGGCGGCAGTCGAAGGCAATCTGAAGGTCAACGCCTTGATAAAAATGGGCGACATTCAGTTAGAGACTAAAGACTATCAGGCAGCCGGCGAGACTTATAAAAAATTAACCGGGATAAGCGGTGACTGGCAGCCGGCGGCGCAAATCGGTCTGGCGCGTGCTCTCTTTGGCGAAAGCAAGCCTGAGGAGGCGCAAAGGCCGCTTAAGCTGCTATTAGAAAAATATCCCGATAACTTTTTAGTCCCGGAAGCCCAGTTTAAATACGGGGAAGCTTTCTTTTTACTGAAAAAATACTCCGAGGCGGTGGTGGAATTTACCAAGGTTACCGTTTTCTATGCCGATACCGCCTTTGCCGATCAAGCTTTATTTTTTATGGCGCAGGCTTACGAATTGCAAAATAACCAGGAAAAGGCTAAGCAGACCTATCAAAAATTAATCGAAAAATACCCGGACAGCAAATTAATCTCCTCCGCCAATACTAAATTAAAAGAGTTGGGCAAATAAAATGGTGCTCTCCGCTGTCTGGGAATCTTTGCGCCCACACCAGTGGACAAAGAATTTTTTCATCCTGTCCGCCTTGATTTTTTCCCATAATTTGATCCATCCGCTGATGGTGTTTAAAGCTGTTGCCGCGTTTATTATTTTTTGCTTTTTGAGCAGCAGCATTTATCTGATAAACGATTATATCGATGCGGACAAGGATAAACTTCATCCCCTAAAATCAAAACGCCCGATCCCCTCGGGGCGTCTGCCAAAATCCACCGCCCTGCTAATCAGCCTGATTATGGCGTCACTTTGTGTTCTGGGCGCATTTTTTTTGAGCCTGTCCTACGGGTTTGTGGCTTTGACCTATTTCCTTCTGTTTTGTTTATATTCGGTAAAATTGAAGGAGATTGTCATTCTGGATGTAATGACCATCGCCATGGGGTTTGTTTTAAGGGTGGTCGGCGGGGCATTTGCCATCAATGTACAAATTTCTAACTGGTTTTTACTTTGTACCATTTTACTGGCGCTGTTTTTGGGGTTCAGTAAACGCCGCCAGGAACTGGTTCTGCTGGAAAAGGGCGCAGTCAACCATCGCAGTACGTTAGCGGAATACAGCCCGTATTTTTTAGATCAGATGATTGCCGTGGTAACAGCCTCGACGCTGATGGCTTATTCGCTTTACACCATGGCGCCGGAGACGATCGAAAAATTTCATACCCGCAATTTAAGCTGGACCATCCCCTTTGTGCTCTACGGTATTTTCCGCTACCTTTATTTAGTCCATCAAAAAGCCGAAGGCGGAGACCCCGGCCGCGTTATTTTCACCGATCGCCCTTTCATGATCAATACGCTGCTTTGGCTATTGACCGCTATTGTTATTATTTATCTTTAACCCGCAGGCTTCCAACTATTCCGGTATTTATACCCTATTAGATTCGCCTTATTCTGTTCAATATTTTCAACTTGTTCAGCCATTATAGCCAGCGCTATTTTTATTTATATCATTTTTTATATGTATACTACCTTATAAATTAATCAGATAGAGTCTTTTTGAAGCTTTTGCTAAAAACATCTAAAATATCCAGGCTATTAACGGCATTTTTCTTGCAAATTTATATGGGCATCGATAACTTCAAAGGATGAGAGTGTTGACATATAGATAGAAATTGTTTTTTCGTTCGTAGTTCGTAGTTCGTAGTCCCAGCCCTTCAGGGCTGAACTTCAGGGCGTTAGCCCTGCAATTATGACTCTCAATACTTTCGGCGCGTTCCATACGAACACACCTTTTTTGCAGCCCTAAGGGGCTGAAAATACGTG
>JACRJN010000160.1 GCA_016235675.1 Candidatus Schekmanbacteria bacterium | reverse complement strand
GCCCACCATCCTGGATGCCAAGGGGGCCACCAGTATCATCCCGCCGGGCCGGGAAATCACGGTGGACGCCTACACGGGCCGGGTGTACGAGGGAAGGGTGCCGGAATTGCTGGCGTTGGAGCGGCCCCGGGAATCCTCCCTGAAAGACACGCCGATCTTTCAGACGTTGCGGCGGGTGGCGGAGTATATCGTCCCTCTCCGCCTGGTGGACCCCAAATCCCCGGAGTTCGCCCCCCAGTCCTGCCGCTCCCTCCACGACCTGGGCCGGCTGGTGCACGAATATTCCTACACCGAGATGTTCCAGATCAGCGACCTGGTGTCCCAGCGGGAGGGCGTGGCCCTGAAACTGCAAGCCCCCATCCCCCTGGACCTTTACCTCATTGATTTGGGGGACGGCCTCACCCGCGTCAAAGAAGGGGCGGGCAAGGTGACCCTGGAGCAGATCGCGTCCGCGCCGCTCAAAGCCCTGCTCCAGGGCATGACCCACAAAGACTTGCAGACCATGGAGCCCCGGCCCATCGAGTTAAGCGGCTTTTTCTCCGTCATGCGGGAGCAGGTCCTGGCCCCCCCCAAGGAAGCGGAAAGGTTCGGGGAACGGAGCTACGCCATCATCTCCGACAAATACCTCAATTTCAGCTCCCGGGTGGGCTACCACTACTGCGTCCTGGACGCCTACTGCGGGCAGACGGTGAACAAAAACTACATCACCTTTTCCTTCAAAGGGGGCGCGGCCGACGAGACCCGCCGCGTCCGCCGGGTGCGGGCTCTGGCCATCGTTCTCATGGCCCTGGACTTCACCGTGGAGGTCAAAGGCGACCGGGTGGACGCCAAGTTCCAAAAATACCCCTGCCCGGTGATCGCCGAGAAACTGGACCAACTCGGCCGCCTGCTCCACTTCACCCGGCAGATGGACATGCTCATGACCGGCGAAACCAGCATCGAAGCCGTGGCGCAGAACTTCCTGGCCGGGAACTACCATTTGGAGCCGGGACAGTTGGAGCAATGAGAAGGTGAAATTGGGGGTGGCGGGTATATGGATAAGGCAGCATTATTCATCTCTATACTTCGAATGTTATCATTCGCCCCCCAATCAAGGTTATAAATGCCACGTTCCACGTATTGCCTATAAGGAGCCTGAAAATGGATAAGTCTAATACCGGTTTCGAAAAAGATTATGAATGCTTAAAGAAAATACATGATACTACTGACAATCTAATAAATACTTTAATAAAGTATAGCAATAAATATTTTCATAAATATATAATAAAAGATAAGCAATTTATTAAAACATTAAGAGTGGTAGCGAAAGAAAATTCACATAAATTATTTAGCACTTTTGATATGTTGTTGGAGGATAAAATTGGCACTCAAATAAAATTAAAAAGTGTCGGTCTTGCTGATGATAATTTATCAGTTAAAGCCTCATCGGTTAAAATTTATGAAAAATTATTTAAAAAAACTAATACTAAATTTGCCTTGGATGCATTATTTGATTTGTTAGTACTTATATTTGAAAGTCTGTCACATGTTTTTAAACCATATGAAGTTTATGTCGAATTTATGAAATTAGTTAAAATCCTAACACGCCTAAAAGATGATCCTAGTTTTTAAACGTAGCATGCAGCACATAGGGTGAGGTTAAAAACGAAGTATGGTATAAGATTGCTATGGTTGCTTAAATTAATAAGATAAAATTAGCGAATGAAAATGGTTAATGCTTCTTATTTACTTTAAAACGGAACTTAAATAAATAAAACTCGTTTTTAGCAGAGGTATTGAGAAAATGGGACTTATTTCATGGCTTAGGAAATTAAGAGTAGGAGATCTATTAACACCAAGTAATTTAGAAGAATTAGAAAAACAATATATAAATGAATATAAAAAACCATGTGCTAATTTCTTTGTGTGGCTCTGTTTTTTATCCCGGTGGAGGTTCATATCCGTGGGTGCGGGTATTCTTTACACTCGAAGGTGCCCTATTCAGGATGAGATTTACACTAGATCGCGACCCAATTACCAGTTCCCCCCCTCGTATTGAAAATATTCCTTGGAATGATACACAATTCATGGCTACCCAGAGGGCGCATTATGGGCAATTTGGGGGTAAGAGCTTGTAGAGCCCGTAGCCCGTAGGGCGGGAAAGCGAAGCGCATCCCGCCTTTCGAATTATTCCATCTCTAGACTACGAACATTATCATCCGCCCCCCAATCAAGGTCATAAACGCCCCGTTTCCCGTAGCGATGAAAGCTGGAATACGGCCAATCATCGACCCTCGCAATATGACCATGTTTTACCAGATTGTAACAAGCTCCCCCTCAAGCTGTGGCGTGCTCTTTTTTCTTGGGCACCAAGCGAAGTTCCAACCGGCACCCCAGGGCCTTGGCGTATTTTTGCAAAGTGCTCAGCGTCGGCGATGGTTTCTTCTGCCCACCGGAGGATTCCAGACGAGCGATGGCCGGTGGTTTAGTGCCCATCCTCCTGGCTACCTCCTCCTGGGTTAAACCGGCCTTGTGGCGCGCCTCCACCAAAGCGTCGAAAATGGAGAACTCTTCTTCCAGGGCGTCATATTCCGCCTTGAACTCCGGGTCCTTCATCCAGTCGGCCATCATTTCTTCATGCGATTTCATCTCAAATCTCCTTCAACCGGCGTCGGGCGGTGTCCAACTCTCTCCTGGGCGTCTTATCGGTTTTTTTCACAAACCCGTGGAGAATGACGATTTGTTCGGACCTGGCGGCAAAAAAGATACGGGCGATGCCTTCTTTGCCGATGGCCCGAATCTCGTTAAGGCCCTTACCCAAAGGCCGCACATAGGGCATCCCCAGATGCGGGCCATATTTTAACATCCGTTCGGTGATCCTGGCATAATAGGCCCGCAAACCCGGCGGCAAACCGTCTATCCACTGCCGAACGGCTTCGCTGTAATAGACGATCTGCCAGGACATAAAAATATGTTAACATATATGTTAATATGCGTCAAGCCAGTCCTTATATTGAGTGAAAGTTAAAAGGTATAAAATGCAGGGGCAAACCTTGTGTTCGCCCAGCAGCATCCAGGGCCAACACAAGGTTCGCCCCT
>JACRJN010000159.1 GCA_016235675.1 Candidatus Schekmanbacteria bacterium | reverse complement strand
AGTGTGATTTACTTTCGTCCGGCGGGAACATATGGCGATGCCTTCCGCAGCCTGCATGTCGATTACGTTTTAGTGGACGAGGGCGCCTGGCTGACCGAAAAAGCCTGGAAAGCCCTGCGCCAATGTTTGAAGGCTAAGGGCAATGACCACATCATCGATGCGGTACGTTGCGCTTTACTGGTGCGGGAGCAACTTCAGGATGGCGGCGGATGGGATAGTTCAACAATTGAGCTTGTAACGCCGTTGCAGACTGAGCCTCTCAACTGGTAAACATTAGTAACAAAGGAAAATGCCAATGAAAGCAAAAAATAAGCCAAAAAGTCATCCGTCGTCGGTCGGCAGTCATCAGTCAAAAACCGAAATGTTCGGGAATTCATTGACTGACGACTTACGACTGATGACCGGCGACTTATGTACCGCTGCCGCTTTAGATTCCACCGCCTTCAACAAGCTCAACGTCAACGAAGCCATCCCCGCTACCTGGGAAGAGCGGGCGAAAAAGGCTTGGGAATACTACGTGGAAGAACCGATTGTCGCCAACGTGATTGATGCCTGGAAAGCCTTTGCCGTAGGCGATGAGATCAAAATTACCTGCGATGACGAGGATGTGAAGTGGGAGGCGATAGAATTAGCCGACAAGCTCAATCTGCATAAGCTGCTTTCGGATGTGCTGATTCAAACTATAGTCAAAGGTTCAGGCTATGCCTATAAACGCTATAACAAAGCGGGAAATGACATTGAACAATTGCTTTGCCTTAATCCCCTGTCTATAAAGGCCAAATATATCCAGGGAGAATTAACCGAGGCTAAGCAATATTCTGAAGACAGATTTGGGACAGGAGACGGCATCACCCTGCCGATTGAACAGTTGCTGCACCTTAAATGGCGCTCCCCCGTCTTTGCTTCCCAGGGCAACTCCATGATATTACCGGCCTTCCAGAGTATAGAATTATTGCGGGATTACCGCAAGGCGCAACAGGCCATCGCCAAACGCTGGACAACCCCTTTGCGGCTAATCAAAGTAGGCGGCCAATTCGGGCAGAAACTGGTTGTGCCGGATCAAAAGATGCTGGAAACCATCCGGGGCGTCTTCAACAAACTGGACGTGCGTTCCGGGGTGGTGGTGCCATTTTACGTGGAAGTATCAACCCACGGCACCGAGGGGCATAGGCGCTAACTTAAGGCATTTTTAAAGTCCCCTCTCCCCCTGGGAGAGGGTCAGGGTGAGGGTTCAAAAGACAAATTATCTTAAAAAAATCAATTAGATAGCTTAATGTACCCTCACCTTAATCCGCTCCCAGGGGGAGAGGAAAATACTTAAGTTAGCGCTTATGGCACCGAGGGGGAAGTGCTCTCAACGCAAAAAGACATCCAAGATGTGAAAGAAGACATCATGGTAGCGCTGGGTATGAGCCGGGCGATAGTCAGCGCCGAGGGGCCGAACTTCGCCACCGCCAGTATTGCATTTCGTAAGGTGCTGATCGTTATTCTTTCGTATACGATACAAATTGTATCTTATAACTATTATTTGCCCCTACATTATATATGTTATAGTCCCTCTCAAAATCAAATGCTGCTGTAACATGTTCAACAACTGAACCATCAAGCGCTTTTGTTACCTTAATGTTGCGGGTTCCCTTTTTAAAAATAACCCTTATCTGGCTTTTTGCCGGTATTTTTACAGGACTACAGGCATCTAGGCAGAAGAAGATGTTGTCGGGGAAGGAATTGTCAATCACTAGAGAAAAACTGTTTTTATATGCTCCTGTCAAAGGAGAAAAAATCTACTGTAGTAATGTCTTTATTAAAGCAATTGGTCTGTAAAATAAGGGAATGGAAGGAAGTACCTTAAGTAAGTCACTAAACATATTGTCATAAAACAATCCCCTGTCTATATAATATGTAGGAATACACTCTGTTGGAATCCTCTGCAGCACAACTGTACTCACTGACTGGTCAAATCCTGGTGGAACACGATACTTAATCACCTCTTTGGGAACTTCGTCCTGTAATGGTGACGCATTAAAAATATCTGTAACAAATCCGGCTCTGCTTTCTAATGTAAAGAGTCTGTTTCCCCTTATTTCTTGCCCTGAATAATCACAGCGTATGAAACTAAATTCTACTAATCCTCCCTTAAATGTTACAACACTCATTGGTTTATTAAGTTCGACCACTTCCTTATTTAAAGGTTTCCTTCCCATTCTCTCTAATGCCCATTCTGCCTCATCTCGCACTTCAATATTATTATCATTTAAAGCAATTAGTAAAGGTGGTACTGCTGTGGTATCTTTAATCCTGCCCAAAGCCCCTGCTGATTCCTTTCGAACACCAGCATTTTCATCATTCAATGCAACAATTAAAGCTTTTACTGCATCAGGGGATTTGCTATAACGTAGAGATTCTGCTGCTTCTTTTCTGACCGCTGGATATTCATCATTCAATGCGGCAATCAAAGCTTTTTCTATTATTGATACTAAGTGTTCGTAATCTTTGTTGTCTTCTATGTATTCAAGTAAGTCCCCAAGTTTATCTGCTGACTTTACTTTAGTTGCTAAATCTGGACTCTTCAAATCGAGGATAAATTGTTCTCTGTTGTTCCAATCCTTAAATTCGAAAAAAGCTATCACTGTACCAAACATAAGCATAATTATGCACATAAATGAAATAAATGGAATATCCGGGTCTTTTGGAAATCTATTTTTACGTATACAATATATACCAAACCCTAACATCCATGGAATAGAAATCAACCAAAATACAAAAAACCCAAAACTTCTAGTAATATAAAGATCAATTATAAGGGATGTAGTAATTGGAAAAATTGTTAGTACAATATTGTTAGTACAATAATGATCCAGCCAATAGTTTTAGCTCTTTGTTCTCTCATAAATAAAGACTTAATAGGCTGAGTTGACATACCTTTATCCATAAATTTCATCTAAACTTCACTCGAAAAAAATCATCATTTCTTCATATTTTATTGTCAGGTAAAACCTATCCTGTTTCTAATTAATAGCGTACTTCAATACAAGAACCCATATAGTTATACTCACGGCGAGTTTTCTTCCACCCTTCTCTCTCTAACTTTGTAGCACAATTCTGACAAAGGGGATCTAAAAGTTCGTCATCTACTCCTGGTAAAATAGTCCCTGGCTTTCTCCACTTCCATACTCTTTTAGATAATACATACCTCATAACAGCCCCATTTTCAAAATATCTTCCACATATCCGACAAGGAGACCATTCATTGGGTGGCAAGCGTCCTTCCCGTGCCGCAATCAAAATTTCTTGGCTCTATATGGATTCCAGGGGCTTATGATAAAACCCTCATACCCGGAACTGTAGTTGCCTGATTTATCAGGCGATCTTCCGTGGTGAGGCCCCATAAATGGGGCAACTACAAGCTCACGCCCCCGGAATCCATAAAGAGCCAAAGAAAAATACGACGCCCCGCTTAGCTGCCAATACTTTGTTGGTAAAACAGAAATACTCTATTGAATAACTTACCTGATACCTTTGGTCTTGTCAATACAAAAAAATCAATTGAAACACGCCCAGGACATTAGCGATATTGTGGGCGGGGTGGTGGCATCCGATTTTGTGCAGGATGACAAGGGCGCCAGGGTGGAATGTATCGGGGAACTGTACACCCAGGATAGCGAGAACTCACGCTTGGCCTACAAGCTGATGAAGAATGGCCAGGTGTCCATGGAATGCGACTACCAGGAAGGCGAATGCTCCATCTGCGGTAAGCGTTTTACCAACAAGGCTGATTACTGTATTCACCTCAAAAAGTACAAGGCCGGACAGTTTGAGGGCAAGCCGGTCTATGAGATTTTACACGGGGTTACCTTTAGTGGCCTGGGATTGCTCGATAAAAAAGGGGCGGATGAGAATGCCAAGATTACAGCGGTTAGCGATTTAACCGACAACTTTAAAAATCAAGGAGGAAAACAGATGCCGGAAGCAGACGAAAAAGATAAGCAAAAATTAGAAGACGAGGCAGCCAAGAAGGGGACAGACACCACCCCTGCCGACGAAAAGGACAAGGACGCCCTGATTAAAAAACTCCAATCCGAAAATCAGAAGCTAAAACAGCAGGTGGCCGACTTACAAAAGCAGGTCGAAAAATACGATGCCGAATCCAAGGCCGCCGCCCGCAAGGTAAAGGCTGAAAAGCTGCTCAGCAAATTGGAACAAAAGGGAATGAATTTTAGCGATCAGGAGAGGGAGTCTGAGTTAAAGCGCTTAGCCGAACTAAGCGATGACGCCTTTACCGCAACAGAAGCAGCCTTTGATCGGATGCCGATTGCGGGGAAAAAAGAAAAAGAACAGGATAAGGAGAAGGATAAGGAGAAAAAGGGCAAAAAAGATACCTCGAAATCCAAGGCGGATGGGGACAATAAAAATATGCGCACCGATGCCGGGGTTAATCCGCTGCTCATGGAAGATGATGGGGCGACTTTGGAAAACAAACTTAAAAGCGGCTTTAGGGCGGCGTACCGGGAGCGGATTGGGCATAGGCGCTAACTTAAGACATTTATATGTAGCGCAGACCTTTAGGTCTGCCCCGGCTATGGGGTCGAACGTTACGTCCGGGGCAGGGCTAAAGCTCTGCGCTACGTTTAAGTTAGCGCCTATGAGCGGATTGGTAAGGCGGCGTAAATTTAACTGCCGAGATAGGAGATACGAGATAACGAGGTACGGAACTGCTTTTTTTCGTATCTCGTATCTCGTATCTCGGTCTTTCACAAGGAGGAAAATAATAATGTTCATAAATGCCGATCATCCAGCCGGAATCAACTACGGGGATGGATATCTTCAGGGAGACGGCTCTCTGGGACAGGTAGTGAAAATCGCGGGTAATGACTTGTTTGCGGTAAACACCGATCCGGCGGCCAAGTCTTATGGGCTACTAATGAAAGATTATAAAGGCGGCGATATGCCGGGAATTTACTGCGGCGGCGGAATTTATACCACCGATGTGTTTATCGGAACCATTGCTGCCGGAGATGCCTTGATGTCAGGCGTTGACGGCAAATTAACTAAATTAACCGGAGTCAACCTACAGATTGCCACGGCCATCAATGTTTCCGGCGGAGTTTTGAAGTTTAAACTATTGATATAGGCTACAGGCTTTAGGCTTTGGGCTCCAGGCTAATACAAAACGGTTTTGGCCTGAGGCCCGAAGCCCGGAGCCTGCTAACAGGAGGGGAAATAAACCCATGGAACGGCAAAAAATAAACGTTTACAGCCAGGAATACATGGAGGCAATGGCAGCGCTGATGTCCGAGGCGATGGAATCGCCGGAGGGGGTTGCAGGCTCTGGCCGCCGCCATTGCCGATCCCATTGAGCAGGAGATTAAACGCAAGGAGATTAGCTCCCTGCTCTTGACCCGGCATGTCCTGCCCAAAGGAGAACGTCCGGTTTACCAGAAAAAGCCCACAGTCAAGGCTTACTGGATTTCCACCGAGGGCGAAGCCAGGGAGCAGGAACTGGGTAAAGATGAAGTAGAGTTTCCCACTAACCGCATTCACACCGCGCCCATGATAGATGTATCCGTGCTCAAACACGGCAACATTGGCACATTGCTGGACATCCAGACCTCGGCGGCGGATGAAATTCGTAAGGAGATAGACAAGCGCACCATCAACGTGCTCTCCGCTGCGGTGCCAAACGAGAATACCATACAGATTACGGCACTGTTGCCAAAAAATTAGATTTGAGTTAGGATGTCTCCCTTACGTCAAAACCTACAAAAAACGGAGACATATTCATGGAGCAAGCCGATCTGTTCAAGTGGCGTCATTACGAGGGGAAAATCATTTTGTTGTGTGTT
>JACRJN010000158.1 GCA_016235675.1 Candidatus Schekmanbacteria bacterium | reverse complement strand
CATGGCAAAGCCATGCAATAACGACTCACAAGTGGTTAAATCTTCTCAAATTAATTCACACCTTTCGGACTGAACATGTCTTTAGTCTCAGCCTAAGGCTGAAAATGCGTGGCTAAAGCCACGGGACTACATTTATTATCTACAGTTTTGAACGCAACTTAAGGTTAGTGATCCGGGACGATACGGGAAGCAGACGTAAACCACTTCTCAAGCCGCAGATCCCGCCGGATGCAGCCCGCGCATTTAGTCCACAGAACCTGGGTTAGCGATTTATGTTGTTAATACCTTGTTTGCCGTAGCCTGTTTCGCATAATCCAGGAGTATTATCAGCAAAATCGCAATCCCACCGAAAACAAAGGCAAAGTGGTTAAATTTCTGTGCCACGAAAAACCCCGAAACGGCTCCGGTCAGGTAGGTCAGGGCTTGAAAAACCGTAAACCCTAATTCCCGCAGATCCCCGTTGGCTAAGAATACCCCGATGTCTGTAATAGTACCGGTAACATGGGTGGTGCGCACCTTTCCGGTGTTCCAGGTGGTATAGGTGGTCATGCCGTTTTGTAATCCCATTGCCAAAGCGGCCAGAAAAATTTCGGATTGCACAGGCAGAAAGCCCGTCCCAATAACGATTAAAATTGAGGACTCAAATACCAGAATGGCATTATGGCTGCGGCTGGAGTTGTCTATTATTTTGGTGGACAAAAACGCCCCGAAAATAAAGAAAGTTACAATAAAAGCGAAAAGAAAAAAATCATGGAAATCCAGATTTCCCAAACTTATTCCGGCTTTCGCGGCGTTTCCGGACATACAGTTTGCAAAATACCCCAGTATTAAAAATGTCAGCACACCTATATAACCGCCCAAAAAGAAAAATGCCCCCCTCAGGGTTACATTGTCCAAAAGCGTGCGTTGTTCTTGTTTAAACATAATCCTCCTTGACTAGTACACGATTTTATAAATAGCTAAGATTATTTTTTAAGCGTCATTGCGAGCGGAGCGAAGCAATCTCTAGCCATGCGTCTGAGATTGCTTCGGCGATAAGGCTGCCTCGCAATGACAATTCCTTAACTAATCTAAGCGGGGGCAATAAAACCGTTTACCGCCACCCGTCCCTTGAATTGTTTGGCTATTAATTTTGCTTCTTCCGTTAATACTGCCAAAGACAAGGCCGGAATATCGGGATGCCCGACAGGCACGATATTAAACGGCGTATTAATGGTAAAAAGGTCTCTTAATCCGCTGCGTCCTAAGGCAATATTTATGCTTATAGACAATTCATTCTTCGCATATTCCGATCCCAAAAGATAACGGCTGATAACAAAGCCGGGAGGCAGTTCCTTGATGCGATAGGGATCAAATTGTCCGGTGCCGTCATAATATACAACCTGGGCAATATGCAAACCGGCGGGACGATTCATTTCAGCTATGGGAGTATGCCCTTTATAAGGGACGTTCAGTTTTTTGGCCAGTTTTTGCGCCCAGGCAATAACATATCCCTCGGCCTTTTTGAGGTCGAAAGCGTTTTGTTTGGCATATAAAACCGCCGCTCCGCATTCCTCATGGGTATATATTCCGTCCACTTTGCCGGTCAGCACTTCCTCCAGCCGATCCTGACACAATATTCCCACCCCCGCCAGACGAATACCCCCGACGTGCCCTTCATCGATACAACGAATGTGCCGATCTTCCAAAAAAAAAGCTTCTTTGAGATTATCCAAGGATTTCGTGTAAATGCTTAAGGGGGTTTCCCTGAGAATTTTTTTCCAATATTCAACGCTTTCTAAGTCTAATTGTCCCATTTTATAACCCTCAAAGTGCTTCCGAATCAAACGAACCAATTTCGTAACCGCTTGATTTATCGACAACGCATAGATTCATGAAAATACCGCATTAAAAATCAAACAATGTTATAAAAATAATACAGCAAAATAGTTCAATAAGTCAATACCCAATTTATTGAATTATTGAATGAGGGATAATTTGTAGATGAATTTTTAAAAGCAGTAAAAAAAGTATTGCAAAGGTCAACAAAAAAGTGTATTATCTGAATACAACTTATAGACTGAAAAGTACTCCTTGGCACATGGGGTAGTGGCAAGGGGGGGGGGTATTTAAAGTTTTAGGGTGGGTGTCTGCATGGGTAAAGTCCATATTATTTATGAAAGGGTATTTTATGGAAAAATGCAGACAAGACAAAACCGTAGAAAAGAAAGCCTATGAAAGATCCCGTATTTTAGTCTCCTATACTAAGGAAGAATTGAAAAAAGAATTTAATAAGTTGAAAGGCAGCACAATTTTTCTGGATTTGGGGGACGATTGGTAACTAATCCAAAAAGCGGACATTTCTATTTTGGCTTGACAAATAAAACAAAAAGGATTGACAATAAAACGGCTTTATGCTACTTTACTACTGCTTTTCTGGGCGGGTAGCTCAGTCGGGAGAGCACTGGCCTTACAAGCCAGGGGTCACAGGTTCGATCCCTGTTCCGCCTACCATCGACAATTCGCATCAGATGCCGATTCAATATAAAAGTCGTATGCGGGGTCGTAGTTCAGTCGGTTAGAACGCCGGCCTGTCACGCCGGAGGTCGCGAGTTCGAGTCTCGTCGGCCCCGCCATATCTTAAGGACTTAGAAGATATTAACATCCCCCCACCCTAACCCTCAATGCTGTTGACTTAAGGAAGTGTCATTGCGAGGCAGCCTTACCGCCGAAGCAATCTCCAGACGCACGGGTGGAGATTGCTTCGCTTAAGCTCGCAATGACACTTCGGATCTCTGATTGAAAATGCTACCAAATATTTTACTTTTCCCCATGCTCAAAAATCGCTATTTTTGAATCCAGTCCATTGAGGGGAAAACCGGGGGTGGTTATAATTTTCCCGTCCGGGGTTATCAGCAAGGCATCTGTATGAGGCCGGCTGTTTACCAAATTCATGCCTCGTTTCAAGCCCAACACAAAGACCGCGGTTGACAAAATGTCGGCGGTTTCAGCCGTATCGCTGATGACGGTTACGCTGATTAGGCCCCGCGCCGGCTGCCCGCTTTGGGGATCGAAAATATGATGATAGCGTATGCCGTTTTGAATAAAATAGCGTTCATAGTCACCGGAGGTGGATACCGCCTGATCCTTTAGAGGGATAGTTCCGATCAAATCTTTGGGTTGTCTTGGATGCTGAATGCCGATTTTCCACGGAAAGTCGTCGTCTTTTCCGCCTAACGCCCGCATGTTCCCCCCCGCATCGACCAATGCCTGAGTAATGCCGTGTTCTTTAAGTACCCGCACAGCTTCATCTACCGCATAGCCTTTGGCGATACCCCCCAGATCAAGATCCATACCCGTTTGGGGCAGGAAGGCGGAAAAATTTCTTTCATCCAACTGTAATAATTGATAGTTTACTTTCGACAGATTGGTTTGCACGGTTTGGTTATCGGGTTTATTGCGTCCTGGGAAATCCCATAAGCGGGTTATCGCTCCCGTAGTAATATCGAACGCCCCCTGGGTAATATCGCCCCATTCTTTCCCGTGCGTTAATACCGCAAAAAGATCCGGGGGGATAATAAGCGGGGTTTGGCCCGCTTGCTGATTGATGCGGCTTAAGAGGCTTTTGGAATTGTAGCGGTTCATATCCCGGTCGATTTGTTCCATCCGGGACAGCGCCGCTTTCACGGCTTGTTGCGCCTCATCCCTATCCGCTGAGACCACCTTTATTTCAATTAAAGTGTCCATCATGAAGGCGCTTTGAAAAAAGATATTTTCCGCCCCGTTACTGCGGTTTTGGCAGGATAAAAGGCCAAGCGTGACGACGGCTGCTGCTAAAAAAAGGGCTTTCTTAAACAAAAACATCAACTTCCTATAACAGGGACATAAGCCTTGCAAACCGGACACTTACTATTTTTAACCAATTGTTTTTGCACATAATATCCCTCTCGTTCGATTAATCGGATTTTGCATTTAGGACAATAGGTGCAATTGCTTTCTTTGTCGGCTACATTTCCCAAGTAAACATATTTTAACTTATTTTGCGCTATATTTCCGGCTCTTTGCAGCGTTGCCAGGGGTGTCGGCGGGTTTGTCATTTTATAGCGCGGGAAATAGCGGGAAAAATGCAACGGGATTTCCGGATTAAGCTTTACTATCCAATCAGTTAAATCATTTATTTCATCCATTGTATCATTGGTATCGGTTACAAGTAAAGTAGTCAGTTCCACCTGACAGGCGGCCTGGGCGATTTTAATCGCTTCCAGCACCGGCTCCAGTTTCCCGCCGCAAATCTTATGGTAGAAGTCGTTGCGGAAGGACTTCAAGTCAATGTTCATGGCATCGACATAAGGCAATAATTGCCGCAACGGGGCCTCATTGACGTAGCCGTTGGTTACCATCACGTTTTTCAATCCGGCGGAGCGGGCTAATTGAGCCGTGTCCAGCACATATTCATACCACATAAAGGGTTCGGTATAGGTATAGGCTATGCCGATTGATTTATAACGGAGCGCCGTTTCCACCGCTTCTTTCGGCGTCAACTCGGTTGTCGGGGAGCGTTCCTGGGAAATCTCCCAGTTCTGACAGAATTGACAGCGCAGGTTGCAGCCGTTGGCGCCGATAGAAAGGATATAAGTTCCAGGGTAAAAGTGGTAGAGGGGCTTTTTTTCGATGGGGTCGTTGGCTATAGAGATGGTCTGGGCGTAGAATTCGCTGTATAATTTCCCCCCGATATTATGCCGCCCCCAACAAATTCCCCGTTTGCCTTCTTTAATCAGGCAGCCGTGCGGGCATAAAAGGCAGTGCACCCGCTGATCGGTCAATACTTCATAGTAGAGAGCTTCGTACACGGGGTGACTCCTTGTTGTTATAGGCTTGAGGACAAGCCGAAACACCCCTTCATTTTTCCTCAAGCCTCATCCCTCAAGCCTCAAGCCTATTTTACTAGTGGTCACGCTCAACCACATAATCGGCCACAGTCCAGAGAGCTTCTTTATAAGGTGAGTCCGCAAATCCTTCCAGGCACTTCTGGGCTTTTTCCACATAACGGCAGGCGTTGGAAACTATCGCGGGAAAAATTCGATATTGTTCGAACAAATTCATCATACAGGATAATTCTTCTTTGGTTCCCTGTGGATTTTTCATGATTTGGCCGATTTGCTCAAGTTCAACCGGTTTGGCTTTTTGCATTAATCTTATGATAGGAATAGTCAGATTCCCTTCCTTCAAATCATTCCCTACCGGCTTGCCCAGCCTTTTCTCATCGGCGGTGTAATCCAACACATCGTCCATCATCTGAAAGGCTAATCCTAAATTCAGGCCGTAACCATACAAAGCCTTTTCCCGTTCCGTACCGACTTCTCCCAAGATGGCTCCGACCTTACAGCAAGCGCAAAAAAGAGCGGCGGTTTTTTTAAAGATAATGTTCATATAATCGGCTTCGGTAATCTGCACATCCTTTTTCTTGATGGTTTCCCGAATTTCTCCATCCGTCAGGTGCATAATCGTTTCGGACACTATTCCTACAATCTGAAGAATTTCCGCCTCAACCAACATTACATTGGACAGGGCATATAAATAATCGCCGGCCAGCACAGAAACATTATTGCCCCATTTAGCGTTGGCCGAAATTGAACCCCTCCGGCTAACCGATCCGTCGATGACGTCATCATGCAGTAAAGTGGCGACGTGAATCATTTCCATAACACAAGCGTAAAGAATACTCTTTTGTCCCTCATAATTACAAAGCCTGGAGGCCAGCAGCAATAACATGGGACGCATACGCTTGCCGCCGCTGTTACAAATATGGCGGCTGACCTGGGAGATTAATTCATTATCCAAATCCAGACGCTTTTGTAATTCGGTTTCGACTAACATCAATTCAGTTTGAATAAGTTTGGGGATGTCGCTTTTTTGCATGTGAGGGCTTTCTAAAAAGAATTTGGTCGCGCAGAAACAGGGAGACCTTTTTGTTTACATCAGGAAAAAATCTTAAATTCCGTAGTCCCAGCCCTTTAGGGCTGAATTCCCAGGGCTAAAGCCCTGGCACTACGGCTGTGGTTAGTTTTAATTTAAATCAGCTATTCCAAATACTTCTCCACCATTACACCGGCGATAGCTCCGTCTCCGACGGCACTGGCGATCTGACGCACATCCTTGCTGCGTACATCGCCTGCCGCATATATGCCCGGTATGCCAGTGGCCATTTTTTCATCGGTGATGATAAAACCATCCTCGTCCAGAGGGATCAAATTATTCAAAAAGTTAGTGTTGGGATTCATCCCTACGAATACAAACACCCCGCCGGCATCGATTCGGCTTGTTTCTCCGCTTTTTACATTCTTAATTTGGACGGATTCCACTTGCTGCGTCCCGGAAATTTCCGTAATTACCGAATCCCAGATAAAGTTAATCTTGGGATTCTTGAAGGCTTTTTCCTGGATCATTTTTTCCGCCCGCAACTGATGGCGGCGGTGTACAACGGTCACTTGTGAGGCAAAGTGGGTCAGGTATCCCGCTTCCTCGATAGCGGAGTTTCCCCCGCCGGCCACGATTAAATGCTCATTTTTAAAAAAAGCCCCGTCGCAGGTCGCACAATAGGATACGCCTCTGCCTTTTAAACGATCTTCACCCGGTACTCCCAACAACCGCGCTTGCGCCCCTGAGGCTATAATCATGGCGCGTGTTCTAATCTCTCCCTCACTATGGTGCAGGATAAAAGAGCGGTCATCCTGGGGTGCAATTTTAGTGATTTCCAGATTCGTTATGGGTATCCCTAATTTTTCCACTTGCTTTTGCATGAGCGATGTTAATTCCATCCCGCTGATACCGTCGGGAAAACCGGGATAATTTTCGATCAAATAGGTGGTCATCATTTGACCGCCCGCAAACCCCTTTTCCAGCAGCAGGGTCTTCAGCCCCGCCCGCCCGGTATAGATCCCGGCAGTCAACCCACCGGGGCCTGCGCCGATAATGACTACATCGTAAAGCTGCTCCATTAAGCAAACTCCTTATTTTCAGGCTTGAGGCTTGAGGAAACACCCGCTGTCGGATGTTATCCGGTTTTCCTCAAGCCTCAAGCCTTATCTTATTGTATACGATTATTAATTTTTTACAACTAAAATTTGACCGCTAAAGCGAAAAAGGGGCCGCTGCGATCAAGTGTAACTTCGTCTAATTTCGCCCGCCCGATGCTGCCGTCCGAACCATAGGTAGTATCCGTGCCGTCGAATACCTGCAAATGCAGGTAGCGATAGCCACCGATAAACTCCGCTCCTTTACAGGGAGAATAGGATAAGGCCAAAGAGACATCGAATCCCACGCCTGTGTTACTGTAATGACGAAAGCTGGGATTCTGGGCAAAATCGCTTCGCAAATTCCAGACGCCGGTTCCTTCATAGGCTACATAGGGTATCAAGCCGATCATGCTGCGCAGGGCCAGGGAATTTAAGGCGATTTTAGGGCGGGCGATAAATTCGTAGCCGATTTCAGCCCCCAAACGCAGATAATTCCACTCGAAATCATAATTAGAATTAAGTCCCGCAAATGGTCCCAGGGCGTTGGCAGAAGGCGGTTCGGATCTAGTCTGTCGTCCGTTAAACATCCGTAATTGGTCTTCATAATGCTGATAGCCCGCGAAAAAATCCAAAAGCAGTTGATCCCCGCGGTGAACCGGAAACATATGCACATAAACATCAGCCCCATATTGAACCACTTTACCGTCGACATCCCCTTGAGATTCCGACCAATCAGCGCCGTCGGTACGGTCAATATCAGTATAATGGGCATTATCGATACCGCCAAATCCGGCATTGGCACCGACGGAAAATTGGGGGATGGGGCGATAACGGGCTTTTAAAGAAATAATATCGGCAGCGGTGTCATTATAAATCAACTCCGATTCCGTTTTTCCCTCGCTGGAATTAAACGATATTTGCCATGATGTATCGGCTTTTGTCTGCCATTGTTCGACAGACAAGGAAAATGTTGAAAAATCTATCAATGTTTGCGCAAAAGAAGGATGGATTATTATCAAATTTAAAAATACTGTCAACAGACAGAACGGTAGTTTTTTTGACATTAGGTCTCTATATTTTTAAAGAGAGTGTTGACATATAGATAGAAATTGTTTTTTCGTTCGTAGTCCGTAGTTCGTAGTCCCAGCCCTTCAGGGCTGAACTTCAGGGCGTTAGCCCTGCAATTATGACTCTCAATACTTTCGGCGCGTTCCATACGAACACACCTTTTTT
>JACRJN010000157.1 GCA_016235675.1 Candidatus Schekmanbacteria bacterium | reverse complement strand
TCGCTGCGAGAGAGCCTCAAATGGTGGGAGGCCAGGCCCCTGTGGGGGAAGACCGCGGTGGTCACCCGCACCCGGGAGCAGGCATCCGCGCTGTCGGCCTTGCTGGCCGCGGCGGGCGCCCGGTGTCTGGAGGTCCCCACCATCGACATCGGCCCGCCGGACGATTTCACTCCCCTGGATCAGGCCCTGGAAAATCTTTCCCGGTATAAGTGGATTGTCTTCACCAGCGCCAACGGTGTGGCCGCATTCATGAACCGGCTGTGCGGGCAGGGGAAAGACGTGCGGGCCCTGGGAAGCGCGAAGGTCGCGGCCATCGGCCCGGCCACGGCCCAGGCCTTGCGGGAGCATGGCCTCGTTGCTGACGTCGTGCCGGCCGCGTTCAAGGCGGAAGTGCTCCTGGAAGCCCTGTCGCCTTATGTCTCTGCCGGAGACAAGGTGCTGCTGGCCCGGGCCCAGATCGCCCGGGAGGTGCTGCCGGAAGGCCTGGTGCGCTTGGGCGTGGAGGTGGACGTGGCCCCGGTGTACAAAACCCGGCACGTCACGGAGATTCCCCCGGAAGCCCAAACCGCGTTCCAGGAAGGTAAGGTGGACATCCTTACCTTCACCAGCTCCGCCACGGTGCATAATTTTGTCCTGCTGGTGGGCAAAGAGCGCTTCCAGGCCCTGGCCAAAGCCGCGGTGGTGGCCGCCATCGGGCCTATTACGGCAACAACTTTACAGGAATATGGCATAAACACATATATTCAGCCAGAGACATATACAATTCCAGATATGGCCGCAACTATTATAGACTTTTTTAAGAAAAAGGATTAGCCCCTTAAGGGCTTAGCATTACATACTAAAACTCACCAATTGCAAATTTAAAAGGAATATTTTTTGAAATACTTTACTAGAATACCATTTTGGGAGAACAAAAGAAGGCGCACTTTGCTTAAGAATTTCAGAGAATTTGTTGTTCTTTACTTCGATAACAGTAAAGCACATTGGATGGTGCAGCATCGGATTGAAAATGACAAAGCTAAAGAAGTGAGAACAGAAATTAATCAAATATTAAAAATAATCCATTCGATAATTAATATGGCTAATATAAATACAATGACCATTCATATACCTTCGGCTTCAATAGGAGGACTTGTTCCTAACATAGATGTAATTTTAAATATTTTTAATTTGCAAGGATATCAAATAAAGGATCAACATATTTTGGATTATATAGATAGAGCTATTGGTGTTTATAAAACGGATTTCACTTCATCAATTTTTAGGACTATTAACCCGTTTTATTGGCTTGGACTAATATTAGACTTTATTGTGTCCCTGCCATTTATCCTAATAGGCAAGGATGGCTTTGACCCAAAAAAAGTTGAGGCGTCATTCTTAGGCAAGCTTCTAAAGTTTGGCTTTTACTTAATCGGCGCATTTGCATCTTTTTTAACAATCCTTCATTTTACAGGATACTTAGATAGTTTTAAAAAGACGATGTCTTTGTTAATAATTAAAAGATAGTTTTATGACTTTCATTAACTGGTTCTCTATCTTACGTTTGGACAATATAAATTAGTTTCAAAGAAAGAGTATGAAGATGTTATGGAATTTTATAATTCAATTTATTGCAGGTATTTTAGGCGCAAATTTATTTATTTGGTCAGGAATGGGACTTCTCAGCTGTTTGACAATGACTGGCGTCATTCAAGCGATCGATATGTTTCGTATCTATCACATTACCGTCAAAAGGATTCGTCAGCAACCGCAACATATCCAGGAACAGCAAATGGCAACATTCACACAACGACTGTTCATAACTTTTCCGCAACTTTATATTGCTAAGGTTATAGGTTACGGACTAATTACGTTTATTGTAGCATACATAACAAGAAGTATTATTTTGTAACTGGTTCCCAAGCTCCGCTTGGGAACCCACCCGGATGCAAAGCTTGGCTTTGCCGCCTTATCCTCCATGAGGACATAATTCCCTTGGATATTAAGAGGTGCCCAAGCAGAGCTTGGGCTAAAAATCTTCGTTCCCAAGCTGAGCTTGGGAACGAGAAGAAAAACACCACACATCAATGCCACACATGTTAGGAAAAATATCCGGGGCTGTGCCCCGAATCGACTACCAAAAAGAGCTCAACCCCGCGCAGTATGAGGCGGTGACCACTTTGGACGGCCCCATCCTGGTCATTGCCGGCGCGGGCAGCGGCAAGACCCGCACCCTGGTCTACCGCCTGGCCTACCTGGTGGAACAGGGTGTGGACCCCGGCTCCATCCTGCTGCTCACCTTTACCCGCAAGGCGTCCCAGGAGATGCTCAACCGCGCGGCCCACCTCATCCAGCAACCCCTGGGCCAGGTGATAGGAGGCACCTTCCACGGCGTTTGCTATCAATGGCTGCGCCGTTACGGGGAGCGCCTGGGCTATGCCGAGGGTTTTTCCGTGATGGACCGGGCCGACCAGGGTGACCTCCTGAGCATGCTCAAAGAGCGCCTGGGGTTTAAAAGCCTGGAAGGCCCCTTCCCCCGGAAGGAGACCCTGGCGGAGATTTTGGGCGCGACGGTGAACAAAAACCTCACTCTCGAAGAAGTACTCAACCGGGATTATCCCCAATTTCTGCCGCAC
>JACRJN010000155.1 GCA_016235675.1 Candidatus Schekmanbacteria bacterium | reverse complement strand
TGCATTCCTATGGCACCGAAGTGATCTATTCCAGCCCCTTTGAAGGCTCGGACGGGGCATTACAATTGGTGCGCAAAATTTACCAGGATAATCCCGGCAAATATTTCATGCCCGCCCAATACGACAACCCCTCCAACTGGATGGCGCATTACGATACTACCGGTGTGGAGATATTCGAGCAAACCCACGGGCAGATTACGCATTTTACCGCAGGGTTGGGAACCTCCGGGACGGTAATGGGAACAGGCCGGCGGCTAAAGGCATATGATTCCAAGATTCAAGTCTGGGCAATCGAACCGGACAACTCCTTTCACGGCATCGAAGGTTTGAAACACATGCCCAGCGCCATCAAACCCGGCATTTATGATCCCAGTTGGCTGGACGGGATAATCCCGGTCTCCACCGAAGACGCTTACCACTACGCCCATCTGCTGGCGCGGGTGGAAGGCTACCTGGTGGGACACTCCGCCGGAGCCGCACTTAAAGGGGCGCTGGATTTAGCCGAAAAGATCAAGGAGGGCATAATCGTCACCATCTTCCCCGACCGCGGCGACCGCTATCTTAGCGTCTGCCATCAGATTTCCGAAAACAGCGAGAAATGCAATGAGTGCGAACAAAAGATCAGCCCGCAGATTTAGAAAACATGCTATAATTCATTAATAAGAAAGATTACCCAGAAAAGGGGGAGAAAAAACTCATGAGTGCTAAAGAATGTTTAATGGATATAGATACAAGGTTAGAGATTGAAAAAAAGTCCGCTGAAAAAGATGATGTGGAGTTGGAACATATTGAATCGGAAGAAGAAGACTATGAAAGCAGTCCCGCTGAGTACGAAATAGCTACCTATCCGGCTGATTTTACTTTGGAGGTGCTACACGATAAGTGGAAAAAAGAGGAAATAATAATTCCCCAGTTTCAACGCCAATTTGTTTGGAAACAGGTTCAAGCCAGTAAATTAATTGAATCTTTTTTGCTGGGGTTACCGGTTCCCCCTATTTTTCTTTATACCGAGAGAACCACAAAAAAATATTTGGTTATTGATGGTCAGCAAAGGTTGAGAAGCATAGTTTATTTTTTTGAAGGATATTTTGGTGAGGAAATAAATGGGAAGAAGACGGTATTTTCTCTAAAAGGGTTAAACGAGAAAAGCAAATGGAATGGGAAAAGAATTTCGGATTTCGATGAGGTTGACCAAAGAGAACTAAAGGGAGGTATATTAAGGGCTATTATTGTTAAGCAAATCGATCCCAATGATGATACCAGCCTATACCATATTTTTGAAAGGTTAAACGCCGGTGGAACCCCCTTGACAAATCAGGAGGTACGCAATTGTGTTTACGGGGGAAAGTTTAATGATTTGCTTATTGAATTGAATAAACATGAAAACTGGCGAAAGATATTGGGAAAACCTAATCCTGATAGTCGTCAGAAAGACATTGAGCTTATTTTACGTTTTTTTGCTCTTTACAACACAGAAGAATATAATCCATCCTTAAAAGATTATTTATCAAAGTTTTTAAAGCATAATCGTAGCCCTAAAGATGAATTTCTGGAAAACGAGCGGAATTTATTTAAAGAAACTTGCGATTTTATTGTTAGTAAACTAGGGGAAAAGCCTTTTCATGTTAAAGCAGGATTGAACGCCGCCGTTTATGACTCGGTTATGGTAGCATTTGCAAAAAATTTAAACGATGTTAGCCAAATTGGTGATATAAAGAAAAATTATAATTCTTTAGTGAAAAACCCTGATTTTTCGAAATGGACAAGAAGTGGAACTACCAGTAAGGCTTTTGTGCAAGGACGTTTTACACTAGCAGAGACTGTTCTTTTTGGTGAGGTTTTTGTAAAGAAATGTCTCATTCCTCTTCTGGAGGGCAAATGAAATGCGCTTGGAAAGAATTGAACAAGCCATTGTAACTTGTCAAAACCATTTGAGTAAAAATCCTGCTATAGAACCTGAAATTGAGGCATTTTTAACTGAATATCTTCTAATCTTAATATGTGCGGAATTTGAAGCAGAGGTAAAAAAGATTATTGTAAAAAGATCTTCATTGGCTAATGATCCGATACTTACAAAATTTGTTGACTCTTTCTCACAAGGGTTAGTTAGAAGTATACAAATTAGTGAGCTTGAGGGTTTATTAAATAAGTTTGGGGCTGAATATAAAAAGAAATTTCAAGAACGACTTAACGACAAAGAAGAGAACAAGACCCGCTTTAGCAGCATTATTGCCAACAGGCATAAGGTTGCTCATAAAGCAGGAACAAAAAGTCAGATGACATTACCTGAACTTATTGAGTCATATAACAAAGGTAATATCGTTTTAGATATTTTGTCACAAGTTATTTTAGAAAGTATGAGTTTTAAAAATGCTTAATTTTACCAACGACCAAATAAAGCGTTACAGCCGCCACATCATCCTCAAGGAAGTGGGCGGCAAGGGACAGGAAAAGCTCAACAAGGCCAAGGTCTTTATGGTGGGAGCGGGAGGTTTGGGATCGCCTGTCGGGTTGTATCTGGCGGCGGCAGGGATCGGGCAGATTGGGATCGCCGATGACGATAAGGTGGATTTGAGCAACTTACAGCGTCAGGTGCTGCATAACACTTCCACCGTGGGCAAATATAAGGCGGAATCGGCTAAAGCTACCATGGAGGCCATCAATCCCGATACCAAAGTCGTCACCTACAATCACCGTTTGAATGTCCATAATATAATGGAAATATTTTCTCAGTATGATGTTGTTTTAGACGGCTGCGACAATTTCGCCACCCGCTATCTGGTCAACGACGCCTGCGTGCTCCTGAAAAAGCCACTGATCTCCGGGGCAATCTTTCGCTTTGACGGCCAGTTGACGGTGATTGCCCCCGGTCAGGGGCCATGCTATCGCTGTCTGTTCGAGACCGCGCCCCCCGCCGGACTAGTTCCCTCCTGCCAGGAAGCCGGGGTCATCGGCGTACTGCCGGGAGTGGTCGGGACATTACAGGCCACCGAAGCGATCAAATATATCCTCGGTATCGGCCAGCCCTTAATCGGCCAATTGCTAATCTACGACGCCCTCTCGGTCAGCTTCACCAAAGTCCGCATCCCCCGCAATCCCGAATGCCCGGCCTGCGGCCCCCATCCCTCAATCACCGCTCTATTGGAGGAGAATTACCAACAAGAGGCTTGTCAGATTCATTTCTAGCTGATATTATAAATTATAATAAAAATTATTTGTTGACAAACGGTATTTTTTGTCTAAAATCAATACTACCAAAATGTAAGAATTTCCAGCAACCTGGTTTTATAAGGATCTAAAAATGCAACATAACGGCCTGGATGACAGGCGTAAAGTCAAGGAACTGACCTTGCTTTTTGAAATCAGCCGGATGCTTGATCGCAGCCTGGATTTGCGGGAGGTGCTCAATCCGGTGCTGGAGGCGATGGCGCAGCATATGAGTATGCAGCGCGGCACCTTGACGCTGCTTGACTGGCGCACCGGAGAAATATTTATCGATGCGGCCTATGGACTGTCCACTGATCAGAAAAAGCTGGGGCGCTATATGCTGGGTGAAGGGGTGACTGGCCGGGTAGTGCAGACCGGCGAGCCGATGATCGTTCCCCGCATCTCCGATGAGCCGCTTTTCCTAAATCGGACCGGTACCCGCAATAATCTGTCTAAAAATGATATTTCCTTTATCTGTGTGCCGATTAAAATGGGCAACGAGGTAATCGGAGCCTTGAGCGCCGACCGGCTTTTGACCGATACGGACAAGCTGGAGGAAGATGTGCGTCTGCTTTCCATTATCTCATCCATGATTTCACAAGCGGTGCGCCTGAGGCAGGAAGCATACAACGAAAACAAGCAGTTACGTGAAGAAAACGCCCGCCTGCAAGAGGAGTTGAGAGAACGTTTCCGCCCCACCAACATCATCGGAAATGCCAATGGTATGCAACAGGTTTATGATTTGATTGCCCAGGTTTCACCAAGCAGCACCACGGTCTTAATCCAGGGAGAGAGCGGCACCGGCAAGGAACTGGTGGCTCATGCCATCCACTATAACAGCGAGCGGGCTACTAAACCATTTGTCAAGGTCAATTGTGCGGCGCTGCCGGAGATGGTCATCGAAAGCGAATTGTTCGGCCACGAGCGGGGAGCCTTTACCGGTGCCATCAATCAGCGCAAGGGGCGCTTTGAACTGGCCAACAACGGAACGATATTTTTAGATGAAATCGGTGATTTATCCCCCACCACTCAAATAAAACTTTTGCGGGTCTTGCAGGAAAAGGAGTTCGAAAGGGTCGGGGGGAGCGTTACCATTAAAACCAATGTGCGCATAGTTGCCGCCACCAACCGCGACCTGGAAAAACTGATGAAGGAGGAGAAATTCCGCCATGACCTTTATTATCGCCTGAACGTCTTTCCCATTCATCTGCCGCCGCTGCGGGAGCGCAAGACCGACATCTTATTATTAGCGGATTATTTTGTGGAAAAATATAACCAAGCCCACAATAAAAGCGTGCGCCGGATCGCCAAATCGGCCATCGACATGCTGATACCCTACCATTGGCCGGGCAATGTCCGGGAACTGGAAAACTGCATCGAACGGGCGGTGCTTTTGAGCGCCGATCATGTGATTCACGGCCATCATTTACCGCCCTCACTTCAAACCGCCGAAGGCAGCGGAACAGAGCTTACCAGCCTGCAAAATACCTTAAACAGCGCCGAGCGGGATTTGCTGCTGGATGCGCTGAAGACCGCCAAGGGCAACAAGAGCAAGGCCGCCCGTCTCCTGGGAATGACCGAGCGGGTGATCGGATTGCGTATCAATAAATATGAGATCGACGTGCAGCAGTTCAAGCCTGATTATTAACAGAGGGGATTGACCGGTTCGGCAAAAGTATGCTATTCTGCCCATATTAGGTTGTAGTTACCTGATTTATCAGGTACCGCAAGTATCAATGCTGTTGACTTAAGGAATTGTCAAAAGCGAGGCAGCCTTATCGCCGAAGCAATCTCAGACGCACGAGCAGGGATTGCTTCGCTTAAGCTCGCAATGACAGATTACGGAAAACCCTTTCCATTATTTCTTAAGTCAACCGCAAGTGGTGCCCGATAAATCGGGTAACTACAATATTTCAAAAAGGGGTGAAAATGGCCGGCACAGATTTGAGGGGGTTTATAGCTCAGTTAAAACCGGCGGGTGAATTACAGGAGATTTCAGCGCCAGTCGACGCCAAATTGGAGATTAGCGAAATATATAACCGGGTGGTAAAAAGGGCAGGACCGGCGCTTTTATTCAATAATGTCAAAGGCTATAAAACCCCGGTCTTGATAAATGCTTTCGGATCACTCAAACGTGTAGCCCTGGCCTTGGGCAGCGATTCTTTGGCCGCTGTGCAAAATCGTATCGCCTCATTTTTGAAAAACGAATTCCCCAAGGGGATCACCCAACCGGATTCTCCCACTCAACGCCTGGCCTCTTTTCAGCCCCGGATTGTAAATACCGCACCTTGCAAAGAAATCATCCTGAAAGATAAATTCTCCCTGCTGGATTTGCCCCTGCTGCAATGCTGGCCGGAAGATCACGGAATACAAATCAATCTGGCCAGTGTTTTTACCAAAGACCAGGAAACCGGCACCCGTAACGTGGGTATCTACCGGATGCAGGTTGTGGGCGAAAAAGCCACCGGGATACATTGGCAGATTCATAAACACGGGGCGATTAATCTGCGCAAACAGCAAAAGCTGGCCAAACCGATGGAAGTCGCGGTAGCCATCGGTTGTGAACCCGGCGTTTGTTTGGCGGCGTTTTCCCCCATGCCGGAAGGCTTCGATGAGTTGCTGCTGGCGGGTTTTCTTTGCCAAAATCCCATTCCCATAATTAAATGCGAAACTGTAGATTTATACGTACCGGCCAATGCGGAAATAATATTAGAGGGTTACATCAATCCCTATGAGACAATACTTGAAGGGCCTTTCGGGGAGCGCACCGGCTATTATTCCCCGACCGGTAAATTCCCCAAGTTCAACGTAACCTGCCTGACTATGCGCAAAAATCCCATCTATCAAACCACGGTGGTAGGACGTCCCCCGATGGAAGATTACTACATGGGAGCGGCGCTGATGCAGATTCTGCTGCCGGTGATTCAACTCTATATCCCGGAAATCGTGGACATCAACCTGCCCGCCGAAGGCATCCTGCAAAATATCGTTATCGTCTCCATCAAGAAGGAATACCCCTGGCAGGCGCGCAAGGTGATGCACGCCCTGTGGGGAATGGGGCAGATGATGTTCTTCAAGGTAATCGTGGTGGTCGACGCCGACGTGAATGTCCATAATCTGTCGGAGGTGCTCTGGCAGGTGGGCAACAACATCGATCCCAAATGGGATGTGACCTTTACCGAAGGGCCGGTAGGGGAACTGGATCACTCCTCCCGCGAAAGGCATCTGGGCACGAAAATGGGCATAGACGCCACCGCCAAGATGACCGAGGAAGGCTGCAAACACACCTGGCCGGCTCAGGTTAAGATGCGCCAGGATATTGAAGATTTGGTCACCGGGCGCTGGGTGGAATATGGGATTAAGATGTAGCCGTTCGAGGATGAATTAGACAATGGTTTTTTGCTTTTTTATTCTTGTCATTCCCGAATGCTTTTATCGGGAATCTGGTTTTAAAAATACACCATATCCCCGATAACGGCTTTGGGGATGACAATATACAGGTTATAGCAGGAGAATAGTCATTCTAGACACCGGTTATTTAAAATCACAAATTCAAACGATATTCAACCGCCCGTTTCCTAACCTGAATGTCCAGACCTTAGTGGGCGATGCCTCGACGCGCCGCTATTATCGCCTGGGTCAGACAGATTATCCGCAGACCTTAATCCTGATGCAGCTTGGGGACGATAACCACGCGCAGGGGGATTTATTCCACCAACAGCAAGGCTTGTTTCGGGAAATCGGCCTGCCTGTTCCGCAAATCCATCACTATGACGAAAAACAGGGCTTGATGTTTCTGGAGGATTGCGGGGACATGACCCTACAATTGATGGTGCAGAAAAAGGGGCTGTCGGCGTGTTTGATTTATTATCGAAAGGCTATCGATTGGTTACTGAAATTGCAGGAAGCTACAATTTCCGCGGGCCGGCATTATCCGGCCTTTCATTGGGCGTTCGACACGCTAAAATTTACCGAGGAACTGGAATTTTTCGCCGTACACATGCTGGAACATATGCGGCATAGCGAATTTGCCCCTGATGAGCGGCGCAATCTTAGGATGGAATTTCAAAAGCTGGCCGCGGTTTTAGCCGCCGAACCGCGCTATTTGACTCATCGGGATTATCACAGCCGCAACATCATGATCATCGGGGATGAACTCAAAATCCTGGATTTTCAGGACGCCCGTCTCGGCTTGTGTCAATATGATTTGGCCTCCCTTTTACGTGATTCTTATGTGCAATTGCCGGATAAGATGATTGACGAATTATTGACCTATTACTTAAATAAACGCGGTCAATACAAGCTGCCGCCCATAGAAAATGACCAGTTTCAGCGTCTGTTTACCCTGACCTGTGTCCAGCGCAACCTAAAAGCCTTAGGGACTTTTGCCTATCAAGCCGTGAAACGGCAAAACGATGTTTATTTACCATACATTCCTCCCACCCTGCAATATGTAAACCTCAATCTGCGTAGATTCCCGGAAACCGCCGGGCTGCATAAAATTCTTGCCTCCTATCTGCCGGAACTGAACTGATGAAAGCCATGATTCTGGCCGCCGGTTTCGGCACACGGTTTTTACCCCTGACTAAATACCTTCCCAAACCGCTGCTGCCCTTCTTTAATAAGCCGATGATTTTACATACCCTGGAATGGCTGAAATCCAACGACATCCGGCAGGTAATAATCAATCTCCATCATTTGGGGGAGCGGATTTATCAAGCCGTCGGCGACGGGCGCTCTTTAGGCATGGAAATCAGTTACTCCTGGGAAAAGGAGATTCTGGGCACCGGCGGCGGAGTGAAAAAAGCGGCGGACTTTTTCCAGGGGAAAAGATTTATTTTAGTCAACAGCGATGTATTCGTAAACCTGGATATTGCTCCCCTGATGGATTATCATCAGCGCAAGGGGTCGGCGGCGACTATGTTTTTGGTGGAAGATGATATACAACGCTACGGGGGTATCGGTATAGACCAAGAGGGCAAAATCGTCAGCGTTCCCTGGCGCAAAAATAACGCAGCCAGTTATCGGCAGGGGGTATTTTCCGGTCTGCATATTTTAGAGCCGGAAATCCTCTCATACCTGCCGGAGGGCTTTAGCTGCATCAATAAAAACGGCTATCAAGCCTTATTGGAACGAAATTTGCCGGTATACGGTTATTTTGCGGCTCAGGCTGCTGAATATCCGCTCTGGTGCGATTTGGGGGAGGTGGGTAGCTATCTTGCCGCTCACTGGAAGCTTTTAAAAAGTGGTTTTCCGGCCCGATTAGGCTACCGGCAAGTGTCGCCGGGAATATGGTGCCGCGCCAAAGAATCTTTACCTGATGAGGGGCAATTTATCCCTCCGGTATTGATAGGACACAAGTGTAGCATCGCCCCTGATTGTCAAATCGGCCCAAATCTAATCTTGGGGGAGGGGACAAAGGTGGCAGGATCGGTTAAAATTTCCAGCAGCGTAATCTTACCGGAAAGCGTCATCCCCCCCGATTCAGAATTCCGCAGCCGGCTTTGGGGTAACAATATCGTTTATGGTGGTGAAATTTCGCTAAACGGGGTATAATATGATTATAGGCTTGAGGCTTGAGGCTTGAGTAGAGTGGGGCTTGAGGGCAATGCCGTTGACTTAATATGTAGCTTTTCTGTGTTTCTGTGTTTCGGGAGGGACTCCCGAAACACAGAAACACAGAAAAATGTAGTCCCGTGGCTTTAGCCACGCATTTTCAGCTTAGGCTGAGACTAAAGGCATGTTTATCTGGAAATGTTTGAATTATAGCGGAGAAGCTTTAACCATTTGTGAGTGGTGCTTGCATGGCTTTATGCCATGAAGATCAGCCCTGAAGGGCTGGGACTACGATATTATTGGTTTTCGACGCATGAAAAAGACCAAAAAAATCAGTTTATATTTACTATTCTTCGGGCTGATTGCCTTTATAAGCTATTCTTATATTCAGAGCAGGCCGAAAGTGTTACTAAAACCGCCGCAAAAAAAGGTACACATCCGGGAACCGGTTAAACAGCAGGCAGCATTGGTTAAGCCGGCTTTCAAATCTCCCGGACTTAAGATAAACACACAAAATAAGAAACCCGGATTGTTTCTCCGTCCCCGAAAAGAAATCCTGGAAGATCGGATACAGGAGTCGTTAGATAATAATCAAATAATCTCTTGCCTTCCCGATATGCAGATTTTACTTCCCGGTCAGGTTCCGGAAAACGCGCCGGATATTTTAAATAAAAAATTGACTGTTAACGTAGAAAAACTATCGATTGTACAAGAGATTGAGAAGAAAATAGAGATAAAACAAATCGCCAACAGCCGGAACAGGTTTAAAACTGAAAACGTTATCGGCACAATAACACCTGACGGCGAGGGTACGGAAGATTATCAGCTTGATTTTTTGTTATATCCTACTTTGGATGAATTTACTACCAATACCAGGGAGTTAAAAAATAAGATCGAAATTAACAGCGGGGTTAAAATCAATTTTTGATTTGGTTGTAATCGTGTAAATAACGTAACACCCGGCCTATAGCCAGGGTTATACCTAAAATGTTCACAAACCGTAATTCGTCAATCTGTTAAATTAAAAATTTTTTATATAAATTATGTTGCTTTTTAACACATAATGTTTTAGAATAAAATGACAGATTAGGTAGTGTCAAAAGTTTCATGAAAGAAAGGGATTAGTAAATGAAGAAGGCTGTGGAAATGGCGGGTTGTGGAAAAGTCGTTATAAGCAGATAGTTATATGGGCATCATAGTACCGACTTTCCCACAGCCCTTGGATAAC
>JACRJN010000156.1 GCA_016235675.1 Candidatus Schekmanbacteria bacterium | reverse complement strand
GTAGTTCGTAGTCCCAGCCCTTCAGGGCTGAACTTCAGGGCGTTAGCCCTGCAATTACGACTCTCAATACTTTCGGCGCGTTCTATACGAACACACCTTTTTTTGCAGCCCTAAGGGGCTGAAAATACGTGGCTGAAGCCATGGGACTACGTTTTTTAAATATATAAATATCTATCTTTAGATGAACACTCTCGTATAATTTCCTATACAGCAAGATATTACATTACTTCACTTAAAGCGGATGTCAAGTAGTTCGCCGAAGCGGTACGCGGTCATTGGGGCATCGAAAACTGTTTACATTGGGTACTGGACGTTAATTTTAAAGATGATAACTGCCGCATCCGGAAAGAAAACGCTCCCCAAAATTTCGCCATAATCAAACACGTAGCCTACAACCTGATTCAAAAAGAGAAATCAACTAAAAAAAGCATGAATATAAAAAGAAGACTGGCTGGGTGGAACGAGCAATACCTTCTTAAAGTTTTGTCTCAGTAAATTTCTTCAAGCGATTGTCCTTGACAGACCCTTTTAGGGCTTGCCTTGAATTATCATCAAGTATATAATAGAATATTGTCTTGACGGCAAACCAATAATGGATGTGCTCCCAATGAAGACTTGTGTCCCAAAACCACTATTATTTTTTGCCCTGATTCTCCTCTTGCAGCTAGGTAAATTTGTAACCGAATCCCCGGCGTCCGACAGCTCTTTGGCGGTGATTCCCTTCGATAATCTCAGCGGGAAAAATGACTTAGCCTGGATGGGGGAAGCATTGTCCGACGGAATCGGGCACAAATTATCCGCGGTCAAGGGATTGACCGTCATCCCCCGTCAGCGATTGAGCGCTTTGAAGCTTACGGGGCTTTCCCCTGAAGAAATTACCGCCCTGGGAAAACAATTAGCCGTTAAATGGATAATTTACGGCGATTACCAACTTATCCCTCTCTCCGATAAAGCCAAACCCGATACTTATCAATTCAAATCCTATCTGGCCAAAACAGAAGATAATAATCCCTCACCACCACCCCTTGCCGCAATGAGCGGTCAATTAAAGGAAATTTTCGATTGGCAAACCCATATCGCCGAAAAAACTTTAGAACAATTGGGAATAAAACCCGAACCCGCCGAAAAGGCATTAATCGCCGCCCCCGCTCCCACCGCAAGTCTGCTGGCTTATGAGAATTATTTCAAGTCCTTGCAACCCTTCTTACAGGGGGAAAACGAACAAGCCCTGCGCTTTTGTCAGCAAGCGATTATCGCCGACCGAAAATATGAAGCGCCGATCTTAAGAACGGTGACTCTCTATGAAAGACTGGGGCAGCCGGAAGATATGGCGGCTTCTTATCTACTTTTGGAATCCATCTGGAAGGAGCAAAAAAAGACCGACTCTTTACTGGATTTATATGAAAAACTGGGCGATTTATATCTGCTTTTGGAACAATATGTAAAATCGATGAAGTCTTTTCAGAAACTAATCGAATTAGCGGAAGCCCGGAAAGATGAGGTTATGCTCAGCCAGGCTTACAGCCGGCTTGCCCATACCTATTGTTTAAAAAAGGAATTCCATAACGCCATAAAAAACTATGAGCAGGTTTTAAAGATTCAACAAAAAGTGGAAAACCAGGAAGTCATTGCCGAGACTTATAATAAAATCGGCAAAATCTATATTTTGAAAACCCTGGATGTGACGGCGATAAAATATTTCGATAAAGCCTTGGAAGTATATAAAGAAATCGAACAGGATCGCGGATTGGCGGAAACTTACAACAATATCGGTCTGGTGCATTATGAAAATAAAAACCGTCAGCAGGCGCTGATTTTTTTCAATAAAGCACTGGAGCTTGCCCAAAAACTGGACGATAAGCCGCTGCTTGCGCAAACCTATAATTATATTGGCAAGGTACACACTCAGGGATTTCATTTCGATCAAGCCATCGCGGCTTTTCAAAAGGCTTTGAAATTGGAAAACGAATTAAAAAATGATTTGGCCGAAAGCGACTTATATTGCAGCCTGGCCAAAATCTATCAGGATCGGGAGGAGGGGAAATCCGCCTTGGATTATCTGCAAAAAGCTACCGCGATCAAGGATAAGCATAAGCTCAAATCCGACATGGCCAATATTTACGAACAAATGGCGCTGATTCATTATAGCTATCAAGAATATGATGCGGCTTTGGAAAAATTTAAACAGGCATTGGCGATTCAGTTAACCGCCAGGGATCAAACCAAGTTAGCCTTTCTTTACAAAAACATCGGTGCAATCTATGTGTTAAAGGAATCATATCAAGACGCCCTCCAGTTTTTTTTGGCGGAACTTAAAATGGAGCACTCGCTAAAGGATTTATCGGCTCAGACCGGCACCTATTTCAGAATCGCCAATATTTACGAAAAATTAGGTCAATATGAAAAAGCCGTAAATTATATGGAAAAAACCATCGACTTAGATACAATAACCAACGACCCTAGTTTGCATAATGACAAACGCTATTTAAACGAATTGCAAAAACTGCACGAATCTTCTCAAATCAAAAGCGGCGATCACCCTCAGGACGCCGTTATATCCGCAACCCCTGTCACTACCAGCGATACCACCGCTCAACCGACCTCCCTGCTGCCGCCTCCGTAGTCCGGCACGACAATCATGCCTCTTTAGCGGCACCGCGAATCCGTCAGTTTGGAGTAGGGACTTTAGCCCCGTTCCGACACACGTTCACCCCTACATCCGCTAACGAGGCTAATAACCTGAGTTCGACATAATAAATGTAGTCCCGTGGCTTTAGCCACGCATTTTCAGCCTTAGGCTGAGACTAAAGGTATGGTCGTCTGGAAGGCTTGAATTATAGAGAAGATTTAACCACTTGTGAGTCGTTATTGCATGACTTTGCCATCATAGGAAATAATGCCGGGCACTCAATTTACGGCAAACAAACTTTAAAAACAGCCGAATTGACAGTTACGCAGCTTGATTTGCTGTTGGTCAAGAAGTTCGCCCAACTCTTTTTTGGATATTTTGTATTGTTGTGCCAAAGTAAAGGCTTGGGTGCAATTTAATTTTTGATTAGGGGAGATTTTGGATAAATCGGACAAAATTTGCTCTTTATCGGGAGAAACCATGTCGGATGAAACATCCTTTTGGATTTGTTCCATTTCCCCCGGTTGATATTTGTGGGAAGGTAATTTAATATGTAAGTCGTCATTGGCGAAACGGGGCAAAATGTGATAGTGAAGATGATGAATTATCTGCCCGGCGGCTTGGCCGTTATTTAAAAAAATATTAAAGCCGTCGGCTTTTAAAACCGCTTGTAAAGTTTTGGCGACAGTTTGGCAAGCCTGCATTATTTGCCCCAAGACCTCAGATTCGGCCTCAAGTAAATTATCAAAATGAGTTTTGGGCAACACCAGACTGTGGCCGGGGCCGGCCGGATAAATATCGAGAAATGAAATCACGTGTTCATCTTCATATAATTTCTGACAAGGGATTTGCCCTTGAATGATTTTGCAAAAGATACAATCCATATTGATCCTCCTAAGATATTTTACCACGAAGTACACGAAGGACACGAAGAATGTAGTCCCATGGCTTTAGCCACGCATTTTCAGCTTAGGCTGAGACTAAGGGACTTGGAACGTATTAAAATATCGTATACTGAATTGTCAAAAGCGAGGCGGCCTTATCGCCGAAGCAATCTCAGACGCACGGGCAGAGATTGCTTCGCTCACCTAAAGGTCGCTCGCAATGACATAAACGGTATAATTGAAATTTCCAAGTCCCTAACGGCATGTTCACCCGGAACGGCTTGAATTATAGAGAAGATTTAACCATTTGTGAGTCGTTATTGCATGGCTTTATGCCATGAAGATCAGCCCTGAAGGGCTGGGACTACGATATTAATTGCTGCATTAGCGTAAAAAATAGCATTTGTAATTCTTCGTGTGCTTCGTGCGCTTCGTGGTGAAAGTAAATTTACCCACTATCGCCATGAGCCAAAAAATTATTTTCCGCTCTTTAACCCAGTCTTCCCCTGATTGCCCACTACCACCAGCAAATAATTTTCCGGCTCCAAATACTTCTGGGCAACTTGTAAAATCTGCCCGGCGGTAACGGCGTTAATGTATTGGGGGAATTTTTCGAAATAATCCAATCCCAACCCGAAATTTTCCATATAGGCTAAGTAGCCGGCTATTTTGCTGTTGGTATCCAGCTTGAGCGGGAAACTGCCGGTAATGAAGGATTTGGCGGATTCCAATTCCTCGGCGGACACAGGTGTTGTGCGCATCCGCTTTATTTCCGACAGGGTAGCTTCGATTACCTGCGGGGTGTTTTCATTCTTGGTTTGGATGGTAGCCTGGAAAGCACCTCCATAAAATAAAGGATAAAAATAGCTGGCCGCGCTGTAAGCCAGCCCCTTTTCATCCCGGATATTAGCCAGTAACCGGGAGGAAAAACCGCCGCCGCCCATAATATAATTCATTACATACAATTGATAATAATCGGGATGGCTGCGGCTGATTCCCTTATGTCCCAACAAAACGGTGGCCTGGGTCAATTCCTGATCGATTAACTCCACGGTTTTAGCGGGTAGCGGCTGCGCCTCCGGGATAACCGGCAAACTCAAATCCCGCTTTTCCCAGGCGGATAAATATTTTTTGAGCAACTCATCCAATTGGGATTTGGTAATGTCTCCCACTACCACCATAACCGCATTGTTAGGACGATAGTATTTTTGATAAAAATCCAGCACATCCTGACGGGTTAAATTGGGGACGCTCTCTTCCCAGCCCTCTTCCGGGTGGTTGTAAGGATGTGTACCATATAATATTTTATTGAATCTTTTTCCGGCGACGGCTGACGGGTCTTCTTTTTCCTGGATTATATCGCCCACAATCTCCTTTTGCTCCTTCTCCATCTCTTCTTGAGGGAAGGTGGGCTGGGCAATTACCTCTCCCATCAATTTAAATCCCAAATCCAAATCTTTGCTCAAGATCGTCAGATTTATTTCGGCAAAATCGGTATCGGCGGAACTGGAGATGTCCCCGCCGACAAATTCTATGGCCTGAGCCAATCCCTGGGCGCTGAATTGCTTGGTTCCCCGGCTCAATAAATTAGCGGTGATATTGGCCAGCCCCTCTTTGGCCGGGGGGTCGTAAACTCCGCCCGCTTTCAGACTGACTTCTACGGTAACGATCGGCAGGGCGTGCTGCTCCAAAAGCAATAAAACCATGCCGTTATCCAATACCGTCCGTTCGGCCTTTTGCAGGGCGTGGACATTGTTTGGCACAAGCCAGATCAAAAGAATAAGTCCGATAATATATTTTCTGATATTTAATTTTTGCAATTTTGGCTCCTTTATTAGCTATTTTTTATCCGCCAGCGGGATCAACGTCGATACCGTCCGGTTATCCTCTGATAAATATTTCTGCGCTACCCGCTGGACATCCTCTTTGGTCACCAGGCGGATTTTTTCCACAAACTCCTCTAAATAATGATGATCAACCCCGATGGTTTCCAGTTCCCCGATTTGCATGGCTTGATAGAAGACCGAATCCTGGGCGAAGATGAAATGCGCTTCCACCTGGTTTTTCGCCCGCTGTAATTCTTCATCGCTGACTAATTCCGTTTTAAACAAATCCAGTTGTTTATAAATTTCCTGCTCTAATGCGTTGACATCTTTTCCCGGCTGCGGACTGGCGTAAACATAAAACAGGTTGGGGTCTTCGCTGACCCGGTCGTAATTTGCTCCGGCATTTAAAGCCAATTGCTGTTTATAAACCAACTCCTGATAAAGGCGGGTGCTTTTTCCCCCGGAAAGGATACCGGCTAAAATCGCCAGCGGATAGGAATCGGGAGAAGTCAGGTTGGGGACATGATAACCCATTATCATAAAAGGCAGATGCGCTTTGCGCTTCACAGTAACCCGGCGCTGTCCCTTCTGAACCGGCTCGACTATTTTTCGGGCGGCGGGTATTGTCCCTTTGGGAATTTTCCCGAAATACTCCCGAATTTTGGGCAAAAGGTTTTGACTGTCGAAATCCCCTGCCACCACAATCACGGAATTATTAGGCGCATACCAGGTTTTATAATGGTTTGCCAAATCATCTCTGCTAATGCCGTCCAAATCGCTCATCCAGCCGATTACCGGATTATGGTAGGGATGAACCTTAAAGGCTGCGGCGTACATCTCTTCGAAAGCCGCCGAAGTCGGATCGTCATCAGTGCGGGTGCGGCGTTCTTCCTGGACTACTTTGGTTTCCAGGGCGGTTTCTTTGGGATCAAGCAGAAGGTTTTGCATCCGGTCAGATTCTAATTGTAAAGATAATTCCAATCTGTCGCTGGCGAATTTTTCAAAATAAGCCGTGTAATCAGTACCGGTAAAAGCGTTTTCATGCCCGCCCTTGCGCGCCACGATCCGTGAAAATTCTCCCTTGCCGTGATTGGCAGTTCCCTTGAACATCATATGTTCCAACAAATGGGACAAACCGGTTTTGCCGGTGACTTCATCTTTACCCCCCGCGTTATACCAAATCTGAAACACCACAATCGGGGCTTTATGCTCCTCGACCAAAATTACTTTTAAACCGTTTTCCAAGACACTGGTAGTGCTGTTCAACGGGCGGGCGAAGATGGTTTTTGGAGCTATTAATACCAGCCCGATAATAAATGAAGCTAACCGACATTGTAAAAGTTTATTCATTCATTGCCTCTCTTGTTTGAATAATTGTAGCGTGAATTTACTTTGAAGTGTAGCTATATTTTTACTATATCATTATATAACAGTCAATACATTATTTCGTTGCGCTTTTCCCCTGATGGCCAAAAAATAGGACGTAGTTTTGGGAATGGCTTTAACGACTCCCATTTTGTCATTTCCTCACATGCGGGAATTCGGTAATTCTTGAAAATATTTGTTTCGGCATAGACTATGCCCAGACAGAATTCCCGTTTTCACTGGCATAATACATATTGTATATGATTACATAGAAATGTCTAGGCATATCCTACATTGCAATTCACTAGATATTTTTGTCTGACTGATAACTCCAATATCCACAACTACTCATCTGTTTTACAATTCTCATTCGCTTACTAAGGCACTAAATTTGCAGTCAGTATAAAGTATAACCTTTAAAAGATAAAAAGGAATAAATGCCCGATAGGGATAGTTGTCACGAATATAATCATCTGCTGGGATGGGAAAGGCCAATTGAATTTATTTGGCGACAAAGTAACTTATTGATATGTATGGTAACGTCATCTGTAAATAATTTTTGATGGATTATTTTTCGGCCTGGAAGTTGCATATTAACTATATCAGAAACCCAAGCCCAGAAAGGGGGAGGTGGTTATGCTGTTAAGAATCAATATTCGGGACATTGAGGACAAGGTACTGAATCCGTTGAATGAAATATTGCTTTTATCTTATGGAACGGATATGTACAAACAAATTTTGGGAAGGATCGAAAAGATCGTGACTACCTTAGAAAGCCAGCATCTGATTTACAAACGCTGGCAGTGATTTTAACCGGTTAGGTTTTCCAAGAATTGTATGTACAAAACAAGAAGGTCGGATTTATGAGTTGGTTTATTACATTAATTATCGGCAGCAGCATTTTTTATTGGTACGTATGTTTCATGACAACCGATTTTTTCCGCCTTATCCTCAAGCCGGCACAAGTCGGCGGTGCCGTATGCAGGGGGCGTTTTTAATTATCATAGCAGTTTGCTATAGACTACAAAGGGAGAGCGCTAATCACGCTCTCCCTTTTTTTAACCGGTAAAATCGCATAAAACTTGTAGCGCAGACCTTCAGGTCTGCCTCCCTCCCTGGTCAAACATGGATGTCACGTTCGAAAAAAGCAGGGCTAAAGCCCTAGGCTAGACTTGGCTTATACTAACCTGAGTTCGCCATAAAAATGTAGTCCCGTGGCTTTAGCCACGCATTTTCAGCCTTAGGCTGAGATAAAAGGCATGTTCAGTCCGAAAGGGGTGAATTAATTTGAGAAGATTTAACCATTTGTGAGTCGTTATTGCATGGCTTTGCCATGAAAATCAGCCCTAAAGGGCTTTAGACTACGATTTATCTTATCCCGAACTCAGGTTACTATTATCTGCCGCTGATATTTGTGATAGAATCTGCATGTTTGCTCAGTACATTCAAATAATACAATACACCGGCTAATACAATCCCGCCCAGGATTAAAAGTTTATGCAGTGTTTTCATGATGTTATCCTCCTTTAAAAGTATAATATTAAATATCTGTCTGTTGACTGGTGTATCATCCGGTAGGGTTATTTTGCAATTGCCATACCAGAATGTTATGTGATGTAACTATTTGTTTTATATTGTTAATACTGTTTGGTGCTTTTATTAAAAACAAAATGCGAAGCATTTTTGTCATTATGATAGGTTGCTTGACAGGAAAACTCTAAAAATGGGTCAAAATGATAGGCCGGGAACGAGGAATAAAGGTGACATTTAATCCAGGTTGCATTCAAACAAGTAAACTCAATTATATTAACGTAGCGCAGACCTTTAGGTCTGCTTAGGGAGGCGGGACTGAAACCTTGCCTCGACATATCTTATTTAATCCTCTATTTAAACCCGACATCCATGCTAATCGTGCATGGAGAGTGTTCACCTAAAGATAGATATTTATATATTTAAAAACGTAGTCCCGTGGCTTTAGCCACGTATTTTCAGCCCCTTAGGGCTGCAAAAAAGGTGTGTTCGTATGGAACGCGCCGAAAGTATTGAGAGTCATAATTGCAGGGCTAACGCCCTGAAGTTCAGCCCTGAAGGGCTGGGACTACGAAATTTAAGATTTCTTCTTGATGCAAACAAAAAGGGCTCCCTATTTCTGCGCTACGTTAATCTTTTGGTAGCGTTCTCAATAAGAGACCCAAAGCGTCAAAAGCGAGGCAGCCTTATCGCCGAAGCAATCTCATGTGCACGCATGGAGATTGCTTCGCTTCGCTCGCAATGACGCTTCAGGTCTGCGGTATTTCTACGCTACCAATCTTTTATGTCATACTCGGCTATTTTACGATAGATGGTTTTCGTGCCTATACGTAATATTCGGGCGGCCATAGTCTTATTTCCCTGGACGGCCTGTAATGTTTTTATAATCGCTTCCCTTTCTATTTCATCCATGGAAGCGCCTACAGAAAAAGTAATCTTATTATTCATCAAAAGTGTAGAGCGTTGGATATGACTGGGGAGAGCGGTCAGGGTTATGGTCTTTCCTCTGGTTTTGACCACTGAGCTTTCGATACAATTGTGCAACTCACGAATATTTCCCGGCCAGGCGTATGCGCTCAATAAATCAACCACCTCCGGAGCCACATGCAAAACCTCCCGATCGTTTTCTGTGCAAATGGCTTCTACAAAATACTCAATCAGAAGCGGTATATCTTCCAGCCGTTCTCTCAAGGGCGGCAAATGTATGGTGACCACATTTAAGCGGTAGTATAAATCCTCCCGGAAGCGTCCTTCCTGTACCGAAACAGCCAAATCCTGGTTGGTCGCAACAATCAGCCGGACATCGACTTTTAGGGTTTTTTGCCCGCCGACGCGCTCGAATTCCCGTTCCTGTAATACACGCAGAAGCTTGGTCTGGGTGCGCAGGGAAATCTCCCCGATCTCATCCAGAAAAAGAGTGCCGTTATTGGCCAATTCAAAGCGCCCCTTTTTGCTTTCCCAGGCACCGGTAAACGCCCCTTTTTCATGGCCGAATATCTCCGATTCCAGCACGCCTTCGGATAAGGCGGCGCAGCTTAGCTTGACAAAGGGTTTATTGGCCCGGTTGCTTAATTTATAAACCGCGTTGGCAAATAATTCTTTTCCGGTTCCGCTTTCTCCGGTGAGCAAGACCGTGCTTTTGGTGGGGGCGACTTGTTCGACTACTTCGAATAAATCCCGCAGTTTCCGGCTTTTACCGATTATCTGCTCGAATTGATAGCGGTTGCGCAATTTTTCCTTCAAATAGATATTTTCCAGCAGCAAGCGCTGGCTCATCAGCGATTTTTCCACGATAGCGGACAGTTTATCCAAATCGATCGGCTTGGTGATAAAATCATACGCCCCGTCTTTCATGGCTTTTACCGCCGTTTCGATACTGCCGTAGCCGGTCATTAAAATGATGGCTGTTTCCGGAGACAACACCCGTGTGGATTTCAACAACTCCAAACCGTCGATACCGGGCATCTTAAGATCGGTTATCAGCAGATTTATCTTTTGTTCGTTTAGAATTTGCTGCGCCTGCAAGCCGGTAGCGGCGACCAAAACATTATACCCCTCTTCTTCCAGAGCGGTTTTTAACCCCATACGGGTATTGACTTCATCATCCACCACTAAAATCGTTTCATTGGCCATATGATTTATTGCTCCTCCGTAACAACCGGTACGGTTATAATAAATGTCGTTCCTTCGCCCAGGCGGCTTGCGAATTTTATGGCACCTCTATGCTCCTCGATAATCTGCGAAGCGATAGCCAATCCCAATCCCAGGCCGTCCTCTTTACTGCTGAAAAACGGTTCGAAGATTTTCTTCTGCTCCTTTTCATTCATCCCCTTGCCCTTATCGCTTATGCTGACCACAATTTCAGCGGGAAGACCGTTTTCCCCCATCACTTGAGTTTTGAAAACCAACGGCCCCCCTTGCGGCGCCATGGCCTGCATGGAATTTATACTGATATTTAAAAATACCTGCTTAATTTGTGCCTCGTCCAGCAATGTCAAGGGAATTTTTTTATCCAGTTCTTTTATAATAGTTACATTGGCTTGTCTGGCTTGTTCTGAAATCAGGCTGATTATATCATCTATTATACGATTAATATCCTGGCTTTGGCGTTTAATTTTCTTCGGACGGGCAAATTGCAAAAATTCGTTAACGATCCCGTCCAGCCGCAGGATTTCTTCATCGACTATTCTTAAACGTTCTCCGACCGGGTTTTTTAAAGTTTTTTCCTTTTTCAAAAGATTGCGGCGCAGCAACTGCAAATTGATGGAAATCGAATTTAAAGGGTTGCGGATTTCATGAGCCACTCCGGCCGCGATTTGTCCCATGTAGGCTAATTTCTCCGAGCGCCTGACTTGGCTTTCAAGCTGGATTTTCTCGGTGATAAATTCGATGGTCAAAACCATGCCGATTTTGCGTAATTCTTTATCTTTCAAAGGCTGCGCTAATATATTGACGATAATTTCATCCTCCGGCGGCTGAGTAAAATGTATTTTATTCAGCCGTTTTTCCTTTTCCGTATTTATCACCTCGCGGCATAAAGCCTCCCAGTTAATTTCGTTCGGCGGCGGCAATAACAAGGCCAGCCGCTCCCCCATAATCAGGCGGTTTTTCAGATGGAAATTATTCAAAGCGGCGCGGTTAACGGCCATTATCCGGCTGTCGCTGTTGACTACCAATATGCCGTTAGTCAAACTTTCCAAAACGTTTTCATGAAATTCCTTAAAGCGCCATAATTCTTTATTTGTTTCGCTGATTTCCATCGTGCGGATTAAGACCCTTTTTTCCAGCTCCTGATTGGCCTGATCCAATTCCCGGCTGGTTATGTCCAAACTTTCATAAGCCTTGATCAGCGAGGAAACGATACTCTTATAAATGGTCAGCACCAGGGTAAAAGAAGCCGCCAAAGGGAGTGTGCGTTCTATCAGAATTATGTAGGCCGTAAATTGCCGATCGGGGAAAAAAATCTTCCAGACGCTCAATCCCTGATTTAATAAAAGAATGCCTAAGAAAACCCGCAGCAGCGTGTCCTGATAATACTCGGCGGCATAAAAATGCAAATAAAGCACAGTGGTGGCTAAAATCAGAAAAAGCCAGATATTATAATAATATGCCCCCCAGAATTTATTGTAATCGCGCAATACATAATAATGAGTTAACCAAAGCGGGGTAACTATGCAAAATCCCAAACCCTGCAAGGTGAGGTTATAGCTGATGAATTTTTTCAGCCATAATTTTTCACGGGCAACCGGATAGATAAACGCCCCGGTGATAAAAATTAAAGTCAAGGCCTGTAGATTTAAGGTGATTACCGGATACCAAAAATAGGATGGCGGTGCTCCGAAAAATATTTCACTGGCTAAAGACAGATTTACGAAGATTAAATTAATCAACATGCCCACAAAAGCGTTGAGCAAATAAAGCTTATCTTTGGTGCCTGTGCGCTTCCATTCGGAAAAAAGCATGACGATCACAATCAGGCAGGCCGCCAGATAAAAAAAATTGTAAAGAAGCTCGCCGCCTCTGGAGGTGAAGAAGGATAAATTGGCCATTTGGGGTTCCCGGGGGATCGTTTAAAAAGCTAGTACACGATTTTATAAATAACTGAGGTTATTTTGTGGGCGTCATTGCGAGCGGAGCGAAGCAATCTCCGTTCGTGCATCTCTAGATTGCTTCGGCGATAAGGCTGCCTCGCAATGACAGCATAAACTCAATTATTTATAAAATCGTGTACTAGTTTAATTATATATAGAGGATAGCCAATGCTCAAGTGTAAATAATAGATAAAAATAACCGGATATGCCGGAGGAAGGCTAAAAAGTAACTCATAAAACATTTATTAGTAACCATGCGTAATATATAGGGCGCACAACTTGCATCTTGAGTTAATAAAACTTATGGAATGAGAGGAGAGATTTAAATGAACCCGACTACAAAAATAATTTTCACAATATGTGCCTTTTCCCTGAGTGTGACGGCTTGCTCCGATATGTCCCTAAAAGAGAAATCTCCGAGCGCGGAACAAACAACCACGGAAAAACCCTTAGAAAAAAAACCGTTAAATTTTTGCGTGGGAGCTGTCATTACTCCGAAAGAAGGACTGGCTTATTATCGTAAGCTCTTGGACTATATCGGCGAAAAACTAAACAGATCGGTAAAATATGTTGATTTGGCTACCTATAAAGATGTTAACGAACAATTAAAGCGCGGTCAGATTGATGTAGCTTTTGTCTGCTCCGGCCCTTATGTTGCCGGACATAAGGATTTCGGCCTGGAATTAATCGCCGCACCTCAGGTTAACGGTGAAGTTGTCTATTATTCGTATATCATTGTTCCTAAAGACAGCAGCGCCAAAAGCCTTACCGATTTACGCTTCAGATCCTTTGCCTTTACCGACCCCGCCTCGAATAGCGGTAAACGGGTACCTGATTATATGCTTTCCAAAATGGGAGAAACCCCCGATTCCTTTTTCAGCCGCTATGTTTTTACCTCCGCCCATGACCGCTCGATCCGAATGGTCGCGCAAAAAATGGTAGACGGCGCAGCAGTGGATAGCCTGATCTGGGAGTATATGAACCAGACATCTCCGGACATAACCTCTCAAACCCGTGTGCTAGCAAAATCAGATTCCTATGGGATACCCCCGATCGTGGTCCGTCCGGGTCTGGATGAAGATACCAAACAAGAAATAAAAAATGTGCTTTTTACCATGCACAACGACATAAAAGGTAAGGAAATTCTCAAGAAAATGCTGATAGAAAAATTTGTCCCGGCAGAGGATAAGAATTACGACAGTATCCGGGAGATAGAGGAGTAAAACATGTGGGGAAAAAAAATTGTTGGGAAATTAGAAAATGTGGACGGGAACCGGGCGGGAATAAAACTGATGAAAGTGGTATTTGCCCGGCGGCTACGGATTCCTCCAGCGATGGTTTAAACAGCGGGAAAAACGCCGGACGCCTTTGCTGGGCTGTGGTGGGGACACTCTGTAACGGAGAGGTACAATCCGATGCGGCGCGCAAAATGGGTACCTGCGTTATCTGCGATGTTTTTCAGAAAGTAAAAGCGGAAGAAAACCCGAAAAAGTTTGTTTTGACAAAGCCTGAGGATAAATCGAAAGACCCAAATTAAGGCCAATAAAGTGTCTGAGTTCTGACGGAGTTACCCACATTTAAAAGAGATTCTCGCTCTTAAATTTATATGAGGTTGCCCTGTGTGTACTACGTGTTTTTGTTGACAAAATATTTTGGCTATAGGATAATGGCGGCAATTGTTAAATAGTTTTGATACCAATTCGCTATCAAAGATTCATGTAGCGCGGGAGTTCATCTCCCGTAAGCAGGCGCTGCAAACGGGGGATAACCCCATAAGCGCTAAGTTGTTTTCAATTCCCTCCCCCTTGAGGGGGGAGGGCTAGGGTGGGGGTGATTCGGAATTTATGAGTAGTGTCAAAGCTAGAGAGTTGCGGAAAAACTTAACAGACGCCGAGCGAAAATTGTGGCAAATGCTTCGACTAAAACAAACTGGTTATAAATTTCGGCGGCAGCACCCCATTGGTCAATTTATAGTGGATTTTGTCTGCCTGGAGAAAAAACTGATTATCGAAGTTGATGGCAGTCAGCATTCTGAGCACGCTGATGCCAGACGCAGCCAGTGGCTGCAAAAGG
>JACRJN010000150.1 GCA_016235675.1 Candidatus Schekmanbacteria bacterium | reverse complement strand
TTTAATCCTGACGGGTCAGTATTAGCCAGCAGCAGTTCCGATAAAACGATACGCTTTTGGGAAACAGGCGAGGGCAAACTAATTTCCGTTTCCAGGAATCACAGTAACTTAGTGTCCGCAGTGAAGTTTTCTCCTGACGGATCAATATTAGCCAGTTCCAGTTATGATAAAACTATCCGTCTCTGGGAGGTGAAAAGCGGCGGCCTGGTTTTTACCCTGGAAGGCCATCAGGATTTGATCAGAGATATAAGTTTTAATCCCAACGGAAAGATTTTGGCTAGTGCAGGCCGGGATAACAGTATCCGATTATGGAATGTGGAAAGCGGCGCTCTTACGGCATCCTGGGAAGCCCATAACACCGGGTTGCTGAGCATCGCTTTTAGCCCGAACGGGGAGATTCTGGTCAGTGGGAGTGCGGATCACACTATTCGTCTGTGGGATTCTGGCGGCGGGCAATTAATCAACAGCCTGGCAGATCACCGCGATTGGGTAAGGAGCGTTTGTTTTTCACCGGACGGAAAGATTTTAGCCAGCAGCTCATCCGATAAAACCATCAAATTCTGGGATGTCGCCACCGGAAGTTTACTGCATACCCTGGAGGGTCACGAAGCCTGGGTAAGAAGTGTTTGTTTTTCCCCGGACGGAAAGGTTTTAGCCAGCGCATCATCCGATAAAACCATCAAGTTATGGGATGCCGCCACCGGCAGATTATTATCAACTTTATCAGGCCATGAAGCTTGGGTACTGAGCATCTGCTTTTCTCCCGACGGAAAGATTTTAGCCAGCGGCGGTTCCGACAAAACTATCCGCTTCTGGGATTTAAAGGAGCGCAAACAGTTGGCGGCCATCAAGGTATACAACACCTGGGTAACCGGCGTTTGCTTCAATAACGACGGCAGGCTTTTAGCCAGCGGCAGTGCGGACAGCTCGGTCAATCTATGGGATGCGAAAAGCAAAATTCTGATTTGGACATCGGCGCCCCGCCTGTATTGTAACGGGTTGAAGGTCACCGGCGCACGCGGGTTATCGGAAGTTCAAAGCCGGTTGTTGCAGCAGCGGGGAGGAGAGGCGATAGTTATTTAGATGTTTCGGCGTGTCCCCACGCCGAAACGATTCAGGGGTAACGATACCCTTTTACGGTTTCGGTGTGAGGACAGACCGAAACAGCGAGAAAAAAACCGACAACTGATTTTATGGAACGGAATTTGCACTATTTCCATTCCATTCTTTGAGGTTTTTAGCTGACAGCCAGAATTAGCTTGACTAACATTTATCTATATGTATAATTGGTGTGTATTTAATTATTTATCTACACCCTTATACCAAATTTGCGTTCATAAATAATCTGGTATTCATCCTAAACCAGGACTTCTTTAAGGAGGCTAGCGAGGAATGGGAAAACGTGTCGCAATTAACGGATTCGGACGTATCGGCAGAAATTTCTTACGGGCTTGCTTAGGCAACGACAAAATTGAAATTGTCGCGGTTAATGATCTTACAGACGCCGCGACATTGGCTCATTTGCTGAAATATGATTCGATACACGGCATAATCAACGCCGATGTAAAAGCTCAAGGAACATCGCTCATAGTAAACGGCAAGGAGATCAAAGTCCTTTCCGCCAAAGACCCGGCTACGCTCCCCTGGAAAGATCTGGGTATAGATGTCGTTATCGAATCTACCGGTATCTTTCTGGACAAAGCCGGCGCTTCCAAACATTTAGCCGCGGGCGCCAAAAAGGTTATTATTTCCGCCCCGGCCAAAGACCCGGATTTGACGATAGTTATCGGGGTCAACGAAAAGGATTACGATTCCAGTAGACATCATATTATTTCCAACGCCTCATGTACCACCAACTGCCTGGCGCCTATCGCCAAGGTTATTGCGGAAAAATTCGGTTTGGTACACGGCGTCATGACCACCATCCATTCTTATACCAACGATCAGCGCATCCTGGATTTGCCCCATAAAGACTTGCGCCGGGCCCGATCGGCGGCTTTGTCGATGATTCCTACTACCACCGGAGCGGCCAAAGCCGTGAGTTTGGTGTTGCCGCAGTTAAAGGGCAAACTGGACGGTATTTCTATCCGGGTGCCGACACCCAATGTTTCCGTAGTGGATTTGGCGGCTGAGGTGGGGAAACCGGTAACCGCCGACCAGGTCAATAACGCCTTGAGAGAAGCGGCCAACGGTGAGTTGAAGGGCATTTTGGGCGTAGCGGAAGAACCTTTGGTATCCTGTGATTTCAACAACAATCCGCTGTCTTCAATCGTCGATGCCCCCTTTACCAGCGTGGTAGACAGTAAGCTGGTTAAGGTACTTTCCTGGTACGACAACGAGTGGGGTTATTCCAACCGCTTGAAAGATTTAGTGATTTATATCTGATTTCTACTGAGTTTATTCTGTCAAAAGCGAGGCAGCCTTACCGCCGAAGCAATCTCAGACGCATGGGTAGAGATTGCTTCGCTTAAGCTCGCAATGACGCTTAAAAAGTAATCTTAGAGCTTATCCGTAAATAACCGTTACCTTTGGTTTCCCCCTTTAGCAAAGGGGGATTAAGGGGGATTTGCAAATTGTAATTTCCATAAAGAATTTAATCTTTTGACAATATGTCGTGTTTGAATAATTACTTAAGGTTAGATTCAATTTGAAAATCTCCCCAACCCCTCTTTGCCAAAGAGGGAAAAGTTATTTACGGATATATTCTTAGTTATTTATAAAATCGTGTACTAGCCACTATACTTGGGGGGTATGTGCATAAACTATCCATTACCGATGTTAGCTTGAAGGGCAAGAAGGTTTTTATCCGGGCGGATTTCAATGTTCCCCTGGATGATCAGGGGAATATTACCGACGATACCCGCATCCGGGCGGTGCTGCCGACTATCAACCACGCTTTGGACGAAGGGGCGGAACGTGTTATCCTGGCCTCTCATCTGGGACGTCCCAAGGGAGAGCGCAATCCTAAGCTAAGCCTGGAACCGGTAGCCAGACGGTTGCAGCGTCTGCTCAATAAAGAAGTAAAATTCATCCCGAATTGTGTCGGCGATGAGGTGAAAGCCCAATTGGATAAGCTTATCGCCGGAGATGTTGTTTTGTTGGAAAATTTACGCTTTAATCCCGGCGAAAGTAAAAACGACGACGCTTTTGCCTCGCAACTGGCATCCTATGCCGATATTTATATCAATGATGCCTTTGCCACCGCCCATCGCGGTCATGCGTCCAATGTGGCGATTACCCGGCATATACCGGTTTCGGCAGCGGGATTTCTCCTGCACAAAGAACTCCAATACTTTGAGAAAGCGATGGAAAAACCGATTCGTCCCTTTGTCGCCATTCTGGGTGGGGCGAAGGTGTCCGATAAGATCGGGGTTATCAATAATTTGTTAAATAATGTGGATAAGGTTGTCGTCGGCGGCGGTATGGCCTTTACTTTTCTGAAAGCTATGGGTTACGAGGTGGGAAAATCCCTGGTTGAACCGGAAATGCTGGGGGTAGCTGAACAAATCATGCAGGCGGCCAAATCCAAGGGTGTTAAATTCTACCTGCCGGTGGATTGTGTAGCTGCGGATAAATTCGATGCCAGAGCCGAAACCAAAATCGTATCAGTACAGGAAATCCCTCAGGAATGGATGGGGTTAGACATCGGCCCTGCTACTACCACCCTTTTTTCGGAAGCCTTGCAGAACGCCAAGACCATCATCTGGAACGGCCCCATGGGCGTTTTTGAAATGGATGCCTTCAGCCGGGGAACCATGGCCATGGTCAATATGGTAGCCAATTCCTATGCCCTGACCATCGTCGGCGGCGGCGATACGGATGTGGCGGTACATCGGGCGGGGGAATCCTATAAAATTTCTTACATTTCAACTGCCGGCGGCGCTTTCCTGGAGTTATTGGAAGGCAAACAATTGCCTGGAGTGACGGCGCTGACTGATAAGCAATAACTAACTAATAATACAGGAAGCGGGATATCGCCGGCGAGCCTATATCTTGTCCCCTAACCCCTGTAGAAAACGAGGTTAACGAAATGAAAAAAAAGAAGTTTGCCTGGCCGGCATTGTTCTTAGCCCTGGTTTTGGCATTAGGCTGCTCGGCGGAACCCAAAGCAGAAAAAAAAGAATTACCTCTGGAGCCGACCGGATCTGATGATTTAATCACCTTGATGAAAAAAAGCGAGATGAACATTCGTTATTTAATCTACGGAATCATTAATCTCGATGCGGTCAAAATAGAAAATTCCACTAAAAACATTGCTCAGGCCGGTCAATTGATCAATGTCAACACTTCTTATCATTTTAAGGGCAACCGGGCTGAATGGGAAGAGATGAGCCAGAGTGTGCAAACTCTGTCCGAGGATTTGAGACAAGCCTTTCTCGATGAAAACTACACTAAAATGAATACTGATTTCAGCGAATTAATCGCGGTTTGCACTGATTGCCATATGCTTTATTGGGATAGTAAGATGAAAGAGTTAAGGGCCGGGGGCGAAGCGGAAAAGAAATAGAGCTTTAAATCTTAGGGGCTTAGAAGATCTTAATGTACCGTTATTCCTAATTAGGCTTTAGGCTCTGGGCTTCAGGCTCAGAAAGAGACCCTCTTCTGGAGGGTATTTGAACTAGCCCAAAGCCCAAAGCCCGAAGCCTGGAGCCTGGAGCCAAATAGGGTATAATTGAAATTTCTATGTCCCTTACAGTATTCGCAAAAAAGGGGAGGATGAATTATGCGAACACCGATTATCGCCGGTAATTGGAAGATGTTTAAAACCGTTACCGAAGCCTTAGAGTATACCACCCGCTTCCGGGAGTTAGTTAAAAATATCCAGGGGGTGGAAAAAGTAATCGCACCTCCGTTTACCGCCCTGCATATGGTAAGCCAATTATTGATAGAGACGGGAATCAGCCTTGCGGCGCAAAATATGAATGAATTCGATAACGGAGCCTACACCGGAGAAATCTCCCCGGTCATGCTCAAGGAAATCGGCTGCCAATATGTAATTATCGGACATTCCGAACGACGCGCCCTATACGGTGAAACTGACGAAGGCGTCAATAGAAAATTGAAAGCGGCGCTAAAACACCAGATTACGCCGATTATGTGCATCGGCGAAAGTTTAGCCCAGCGGGAGAAGGGAGAAACCTTCACCCTGATAGATACGCAATTGAAAAAAGGCTTGGCGGATTTAACCAAAGAGCAAGTATCTAAGATTGTCATTGCCTATGAACCGGTTTGGGCGATTGGTACCGGGCGCACCGCCACTCCGGAACAGGCCGAAGAGGTACATGCCTATATCCGTCAATGGCTGAAAGCAAATTTGGGGAACGAGATCGCCGATCTGATCCGCATTCAATACGGCGGCAGCGTTAAACCGGACAATATCGCCGGATTGATGGCTAAACCCAATATCGACGGTGCATTAGTCGGCGGAGCCAGTCTGGATGCGGCGAATTTCGCCAGGATAGTTGGTTTCCGCCAGTAAGATTTCTGTAGGGTGGGCTGTGCCCACCAAATGGTGGGCACAGCCCACCCTACAAAGATACGATTTTCAATAGACTAGAGGAAAAAATTAAGCCATGACTACAGCCATCACCATTATTCACGTACTAGTGTGTCTCTTTTTAATTTTGGTTATTCTGCTTCAAGCCGGAAAAGGCGCCGATATGGGAACGCTTTTCGGGGGCGGCGGGAGCCAAAGTGTTTTCGGCAGCGGCGGGGCGGCTCCGTTTTTAACCAAAATGACCACCGGTGTGGCTATTGTATTTATGTTTACCTCTTTAGGCTTGGCTATTTCATCAATACATCCCACTGCTTCATCTATAATGGATGATGTAGTTGAGACGCCCGCGGTAAAAATTCCGGTTGCCCCCGATGAGAAGAAAGTCCCGCATTCCCCTGTACAGCAAGGTACGGTTCCGAAAACCGATGCAGCTTCCGCCAAGCCTGAAATGCCACCACCTCAGGAAGCTCCGGTACCGGCTCAACCGGCAACCCCAACACCAATTCCTGCAACTCCGGCTCCTGTTGAGCATTAATGTAGGGTACCAAATGGTAGGCTTTAGCCCACTCTGGTAGCACAGACATCTTGCCTGTGATGTGGGCAACGCCCACACAAAAACGGTACAATGACTAATATAGCGTTTCAATAAAAGGTATACATATTACGTCATTGCGAGGCGAAGCCGAAGCAATCTCAGACGCTTGGTACGTTTGAGATTGCTTCGGCGATAAGACTGCCTCGCAATGACAATATAAATGTACACATTTAAATGAAACGTTCTACTAGAAGTGGTGGGTTAAATCAGAGTCTCCATTCTATGTTGCGACACTGTATCCTGCCTGTGCTACCAGGAAAAGACACAGGCAAGATGCCTGTGCTACCAAATAATGGTGGGCACAGCCCACCCTACAAAACGAGTATTCATGTCCCAAAAGAATCTTTTAAGTGTTTTGCTCTTGTTATGCCTGGTGACAAATTGCGGGCAAAAGGGCGAAGAATGGCCAAAAACCGCCGCTTCAACAGAGCCGGCATACGGCGACACCCTCATCACCGGCTCAATCGGGGATGCCAGTACCCTGATGCCTCCCCTGGCCACCGACAGCGCTTCCGGCGATATAATCGGTCTGGTCTACAACGGTCTGGTAAAATACGACAAAGACATCAATCTGACAGGCGATTTAGCCGAATCCTGGGAGGTGTCCCCCGACGGCCTGCAAATCACCTTTCATCTGCGCAAAGGGGTGCGTTGGCATGACGGGGTGGAATTCAGCGCCGCTGATGTTTTGTTTACCTACCAAACCATGATCGACCCTAAAGTGCCCACCGCCTATGAAGGCGATTTTCTCCTGGTCAAAAATGCGCAGGTGTTGGACAAATACACCTTCCGCGTTACCTACGACAAGCCCTTCGCCCCGGCGTTAAGCAGTTGGGGTATCAATATGCTGCCTAAGCATCTTTTGGAAGGCAAGGACATTGTTCATAGCCCGCTGGCGCGCCAGCCCATCGGCACCGGCCCCTATAAATTCAAGGAATGGAAAACCGGCGAAAAGGTGGTATTGGAAAGCAATCCCGATTATTTCGAAGGACGGCCTTACATCGATCGCTATCTTTATCGCATCATTCCCGATACCGCCACCATGTTTTTAGAATTGAAAGCGGGCACAATTGATGAGATGGGATTGCGCCCCCTGCAATATTTAAAACAAACGGAATATCCGGGATTTGCCCAAGCATTCAATAAGTTCCGCTATCCGGCCTTTGCCTATACCTATCTGGGCTACAATTTTCTGGACGAGCGATTCCAGGATAAACGGGTGCGCCAGGCTATCTCTTACGCTATCGACAAAAAAGAGTTGATCGACGGCGTTTTGCTGGGACTGGGACAGATTGCCACCGGTCCTTATAAACCGGGAGCTTGGTATTATAACCCTAATGTCAACCGTTACGATTTTAATCAGGCCAAGGCTAAGGAACTGCTGGCTCAGGCCGGCTGGAAAGATTCCGATAACGACGGGATATTGGACAAAGGCGGCAAGCCCTTCAGCTTCACCATTATGACCAATCAGGGGAATGAGGAGCGCGCCAAGACCGCCCAAATCATCCAGCAGCGTTTGTCTCAAATTGGGATCAAGGTAGAAATCAGAATAGTGGAATGGGCGGCTTTTATTAAAGAATTTATCCACAAGAAGAATTTCGAGGCGATAATCCTGGGTTGGACGGTAGGGCACGATCCCGATATTTACGATATTTGGCATTCTTCCAAAACCGCACCGGGGGAGCTAAATCATATCTCCTATAAAAATGCCGAGGTGGATGCCCTCCTGGATCAAGGGCGGCATACCTTCGATCGGGAAGCACGCAAAAAAGCCTATTTCCGTCTCCAGGAAATTTTGGCCGATGAGCAGCCCTATACCTTTCTATATGTTCCCGACGCTTTGCCTGTGGTCAGTTCCCGCTTTCACGGTATCGAACCGGCGCCCCTGGGAATCGGCTATAATTTTATAAAATGGTACGTGCCCAAACATTTGCAGCGGTATGCCCGGTAAGGGAATTGTAACCCTTCAGTAAAGGGTTACAAGGAATTGCCCTTTATAGTTGACAGGGACATAAGCCTATTGTATATTTATACACAGACATGGCTACTTATCCGAAAAATTTGTCCGAAGTTTGGTTATTTCTTTATATCGGATTACTAATTACTGCGTTAACCCCATTGATTAGGTTATACAAACTGCCGCCGTTGTTAAGGTTGTTAAGCCCGAAGGCAGGCAAACAAAAATCCTGGCCGACTGATAAAATTGTCGCTTTTACTGATACTATTTTAGAACTGGAAAAATTTATTTACCGGCGTAATTGCTTTAAACGTACTTTGAGTTTATACTATTTTTTAAAAAGAATAGGATTACCGGTACAGGTTAATTTGGGAGTGCGTAAAAAGCAAGATGAATTGGAGGGGCATGGTTGGTTGACTTTACACGGTCAACCGTATTGTGAACCTAATGCGCAAAATTTAAATTACCAGGTAGTGTATTTTTATCCGCAATGACTTTTTTAAAGGAATTTTAGTGTATAATGTTTCGTTTTAAGCAAAAAACGCCAGATAAAATACAGGCAAAAAAGGATTATACTTCCCCAGCGCTTACCAAATATAATTCTCTGAAGGTACTAACTCTTTGCACCTGCCGTTCGCAGTTTTTCTGCAAATGTAATGCCGATGCTTTTTATAAAAATCCCGGCGGTTGTAAATGTCATTATGCTAAAGAGTGGGGTGGTTGTTCGTGATGAAAAAGCAGTACAGCGATCCGCAAATGTTAAAATATAAATCATTAGCTGAAATAACCTTAGTCAATACCCCTCCGGCTTGTACCAACCAATTTGAGATAGGGGAGGGATGCAGCGGACATTGTTTTGGCGTTCCGGGCAGATCCAGTGATTATATCGGTTATAAAAGGTGTCTTCCCTGCCCTTAACAACAACTGTTTGAAATAATATTCAAAATATTAGTTTAACGGTCAAGATAAATAATAATGGAAACAAAAAACGCATTAAAAAGAAAAAAATACCTGCCGCCGGGTATGCAGATATGTAAGACATTGAAGGAAATAACCTTTGCCAATACCTGTAATTGCGAGTATTGGGGGTGGCATGCCTTATTCTGCAATTATTGCAATGTGTATGACCAAGGTAGAATACCTTGTCCGGGGCCTGAAAAACCGCATTGTTTTACCTCCAGCGAATTGTATTAATGCCCATATCGTTCATTAAGACGTAGCGCAGGGCTTTAGCCCTGCTTCTGGGATGGCTTTGGCAAGCACTCCGGAGTAGTTTCGTAGTGCCAGGGCTTTAGCCCTGGAAATTCAGCCCTAAAGGGCTGGGACTACATCTTTAGTGGACTGTAGATTGATAAAAATCAAAGCGCTCATCACCCGCTGGAGGCTTGCCTCATTGCTTTCCTGGAAAAAAAGATTGGCCGCCCGCTCTAGCAATTTTACCGCGTTTTTGTAATTCTTACAGCTTAGTTCCAGAAACCCCAGATTGGCATAGCTGAATCCCAGCCCGCGCAGGTCGCCGATTTTATACTTCAATTCGATTGACTGGCGGTAAAAATCACGTGCCTTTTCCCGGTCTCCCAACTCCTTATAAATAACTCCTAAATTATTATAGGTTTGTGCCATGCCGTGGGTATCCCCCAGTTGCTGCTTGAGTTCCAAAGACCGCCGGTAAAAAGAAGTCGCCTTTTCTTTGTTTCCCAGCTCTTTATAAACCAATCCCAGATTGTTATAAACCTGAGCCGTTCCGTAAGTATCCCTCAGGCGATGAAATATTACCAATGCCTGCTGATAAAATTGCAGGGACGGTTCATAATCCCCCTTATCGTAGAATAATAAGGCTAAATTGCTGTAAGTCTGGGCGCAGGCGTGAGGGTGTTCCGGTTGCTGAAAGATCGCCAGACTTTCCCGGTAGAGTTTTTCAGCAGCCGTCAATTGTCCCCGCTCATGCGCCAGCAAGCCTAAATTGTTGAGGGTTTTCGCCTTGCCGAAATAATCCCCGCTCTTTTCTTTCAAATTTAAGGCTCTGTTAAAACAATCCTCGGCTTTTTCCCAAAATCCCTGGCATTGGTAAATCAACCCCAGGTTATTGTAGGTCTGCGCCTTGCCCTTAGCATCGTTCAGTTGATAAAACAAGGCAAGATTAGCCTGATAAATTTGCAAGGCATCCGCCCATCGTCCCTGGTATCTATAGACCAGTCCCAGATTATTGTAGCTTTGAACTAATCCGTATAAATCCCCCAACTGCCGCTTTAAATCGAGGGATTGCTGCAAATAGCGCAAAGCGCAAGACCAGTTTCCCAGACAACAATAAATCACCCCGATGTTGTTTAAAAGAATGGCCTCCGTGGATAAACGCCCGCATTGGTGCATGGTCTGCAAGCCCAGTTTGTAAATTTTTATCAATTCCTCCCACTGACTTGACAGGGTATAGAAAATATTCAAATTATCCAACAAGGAGCGCAAAAGCGGCAAATGAGGTCTTTTGGCGCACCAGACCAGGGCTTCCTGAGCGTTGGTCTCCTCCTGAGTTAAAGTCTGCATAGCGTTCCGGCAAATTTCTTTGCCCAGCAAATCATGGAGCCGCTGTTTTTGTGCCGGGGTATCGCTCAGCAAGGCTTCCGCCAGCATCGGCTCCTCGGAAATGAATTCCTGTTCTTCCAGTACCTGTTCAATCAGGGGAGCGACGGCCTGAGGCTGTAAAAGCTCCATCTGCGATTTAACCAGACGGGACATAAACAACGTTTGCCGATACCGGTAACGTTCCAGGCGGGGAAAGTCCCGCGCCAAGTTTTTTACCCAAATCCTGCCCAGCGCTGAGATGCTTACCTTTTCATCCGTGTCATCCGTTTTTATCAAAGAAAGATCGGCAAGTGGCTTTAGCTTTTCGCCGACATTATTTACCCCGCAGACATAAGCCAGCGCATCGTAGCGCGTCCGGGGTTTGAACAGACTCAAGCCGATCAACAGACAACGCTCCTCATCCGTCAAGAACTTGGCCGTGTTTTGGAAAAGATAGCTGAAAAGATAATCCGGCTGCCCTGAATCCAGATCGTCTTTAAATTTAAGCCACTGACTTAATTTGCCCAGAAAAAACAGGCTCAATAACGGATTACCGTTGGCAAGCCGGTAAAATTCATCGGAGAGTTTTTCCTCCGCTAAATGGGCGCCATTATACAGACAGAGTTGTAATGTTTCTTCCAGGGATAGCGGTGGCAACTCATATTCCAGGGATTGCAGGCCATAGATGCTGTAACAGGTGGTAATGATAGAGCAGCAACCTAAAGGCAAATTTTTGATGAATGTGCTGATGGTTTCCGATTGATAAAAAGCTTCCATACCGTCAAAGATCAAAAGGGTCTTTTCCCCTTTAGCTAATTGCTGCAATATGCGCTCATTTAATAAATTCAAATTATGGGTATCTTTAATTTTCAATTTCAGTTGTCGCGCCAGTTGCAGAAAAAAATCCCGCTCGTTTAACACCCTGTCCGTACCATCACCCCCCACCAGCAGCCGGGATAATTCGGACGGAGTTTTTTCGGTGCGTCCTGACAGGCAGATTATTCTCTCGACTCGTCCGTTTAAGCGATTAGCGGCTTGAATCGCCAAGGTGGTTTTTCCGATCCCCGGTTCTCCTTTTAAGACGATCGCCCGTTTGGGCTGGTAGGGCGAAAAGGAGATGGTTTTGAGAATTTCCACCAATTCCCTGCGCCTACCGACAAAAATTTCCTGGTGACTGCTGATCGAACAAGCGATCGTTTTGGGTTTAATGACTTTAGCCAATGATTTGGTGGCGGAATCGGAAGGATGGACAAAGGGTAAATAAATGCGACATAAGGCATCGGGCTGAATGAATAAAACCGGGGAAATCCACTCCCAGGCCAGAGAATCCGGGCAGTTGCTGATCGCCCTTCGGGCAACGGTCACGGCATCTCCTACCGATTTTCCTTCGGAGAGGCTGCGGTAAAATGTATGGGCAAAGGTTAAAGCCGCCCGTTCGGTAATGGACATCTGCATCCCCACTACCATCGGGATTCCGGCATCCAGCAAGGTTTTGGCGATCCCGGCGCAGGAGTTTTCCTGAAGCGTACTTGCAGTATAACAGGAATTAAAAAGCGCCAGATGCAAGGCGGAATTGCTCAGATTTTCCCTCAGCCAGGTGCCGGTTATCTCATCCACACAACCGTAATTATCTTCCAGGCTCAGGCTGCCCCAATTCCCGTGGCCGACAAAATGCAGGACCTGGTAATCTTTGGCCAATTGCTCGGCCAGTCTTGAGCGGCTTATGTGGGAATGAATATGGAAGGCGGCGGAGAAGCGCTTATTTTTCAGTCCGCAGGTGAAAATTTCCTCCTGACTGCGGAGATTGATGAGCGCCGGTTGCCGGTTTTCTTCCGCACCCGGCTTGTATAACGGACTGGCCAAGGCTACCAACACCTGCAAAGGGCCGTGAATGCTTCCGCCTTTAGCGCCCAGCCCGCCTTGTCCTGCAATGCGCACCAAACCCCTGGTTTTTGCCGCCCAGTCCCCTTGTGCGTAGATTAGTTCCCAAGGCAATTGGCTCAGTCCTCTTTCCCGGATGTCCAGAAAAATGGGGCCTGGCGATAGTTTCGACTGCACCGGAAAAAGCGTGCAATACAACTTATGTCCGAAATCCTGCAAAAATTCTTCATCGATTTTGGGGTGATGAGCACCGCTGCCGCCGGCTAAAAGCAGCAGCTTGAGTTTTTCCTGCAAGGTAGTATAATCCAAAGCCAGGGGATAAGATTGTCCCTCGATAATTACTTGTTTTCCCTTTAAAATAATATGCGGCAAGGTTCTTTCCCCCTTAGACATTTCTCCTTTCTATAATGTGCAATTTATGTACCATTAAAGATTATAATAGTTACGCTATCCGATAAATCTCCACAAAATCATCCTGATAAATTCTTTGATAATATTGAGGCAACAAAGCTATTTCCCTCAGCAACTTAATATCCACCACCCGTTTGTCTAAATAAATATATGCCATCCCCTGATTTTTTAAAATACTCAGACGTTCCGCATTAGTCATATTCGGCTGAAAAACTCTTAATAACGGGTGGTTTTTTTTCCTGGTGACATAAAAACTATGAGCGCTATGCCCGCTGTAGGCTGCCAAATAAAAGCTGTTGATGGGATCGGCCAGCACATTATATTGTAACGGAATCCTTTGTTCTACAAACCGGTAAGCCGGAGAACCGTCTGCTAATTGCTCCAGGGATTGGTAACGCTCCGGTTGGTTGAAAAATTTAATTTCCACCGGAAGGGTTAAGATAAAAGCGATAACACCTAAGCCCACCAGATGCGCCAAATTGTTTCCGCTATTTATAGTTTTTCCCCAGGGCTTGGGTAAATTTTTGGTCGCGTAGCAATAGGGAGACCCCGAAGTGTCATTGCGAGCGGAGCGAAGCAATCTCCATGCGTGTGGATGAGATTGCTTCGGCGGTAAGGCTGCCTCGCAATGACGCTTCGGGTCTCTGATTGAGAACACTGCCAAATTTTTTTTGAATCCGGCGCGCAGGAAAAGAACAAAGTTTAAAATTACCAGCAAAAACATCGCCCATGGCGGATAAAAAGGCCAGCGTATCGCCTTGATATAGCGGGTGATGGAAAGGACATGCCCCGGAAAAAACTGACTGATGGCCGTCATTGCTAATAATACCCCCCCGCAGATAATAATCACTAAAATTATTGCCTGAGATTTGATTTTTTCCATGATGCGATAAAAGCCAAAAACACAGACAAATATTGCCGGGAATAAACAAGCGGTGCGCAGGCCGGTAACTAAAGCTAAGGTTTCGATGGGGACGTTGATATTAAAACCGGCCAGGATTTTACTTACAGTAAAGGGGATAAGCGGGTTATACGCCAAAAGCGGCGGCAGGATGGTTCCGGCGACTAAAAAAGCGCTGCTGTAATTTGCGCCTAAAAAAGGAAACAACAAGGTTATCAGACAAAGGGAGAGAAATATTGACGGGGTGGGCAGAATGCCCAATTTACTGGCTTCCACGCCGAGAAGTTTAATCTCTTGCTCCGCGGAGCCGGAAGGGGCGAGAAGAGCGGTCGCAGCCAGTTCGGGATTGGCCGTTTCCGCTTTGACCAGGCCGATTTTTGTAGGAGATTTAAGGTAAATTAAGGGTAATGCCAGGACAAACAAAAATACGGCTGTTTTTAGTATTTTTAATAAAGTCTGTTTGTGCTCCAGCGGAAAGACTACGGTCACGAGGGCAAAGAAACCTAAGAAAATGAGAATAAAGGCAAAATCCATTTCATGGATCAACAGAGTGGATAAGGAAAACATAATTATCGCCACCCAATATTTTGTTTTGTTCTCCCTTAAATATTTTAACCACATGGCAAACACAACCGTCATCAGGATAAACCCGATTTCCCTGGGATTGGGGGAGCCGATCCAATTCCAAAGCCCGGCATCGCTGAAATAGGTATTAAACAGGCTGCCGTTGATCAGATAAAGAAAAGCGCAGGATAACGCCCAGCGGGTATTGTTGAACAAAGCCTTTCCCAAAGTGTAAACCGCCGCCGTCAAAAGCGGAGTGCCTAAAATAATCAGAAACGACCAGGCCCAGCGGTAATTAATCCCCGCAAATTTGGCAAGCGATACGATAAATAAATACCAAGTGTTATAGGAATAATGCAGAGAACTGCACTGGTTGATAATTTGACGGCTTTCCGCCAGTCTTTTGAGATAAAACCAATGGATAAAACGATCTGAGGTGCGTAAACCGACCGCGACCGTGGGAATTTGCTGCGTCAGATATTGCCGATCCGGTTTAAAGGCGACGGCGCCGCTTTTGCTGAAACTGATCAAGGTAACCATCAACAACATAGAGATCAGCAGGCCATACGCCAGATAATCGGTTCGGCTTTTCCTGAGAAATTGTGTGGCCATGTAGTTACCCGATTTATCGGGTACCACAGGCTGTACCTGATGAATCCGGTAACTACATGGCGACACAATCAAGCATAAAAAGATCGCGGCAAATAAAATCAAAAATTGAAATTTCACCCAATCGATCTGGGTTAAATAGGCGCATAATCCCAGGATATTCAGAAAGACCAATCCGCAACAGAATATCAAAGGCAGCCGTTCCAGATAGTCATCGGTCTGATCTTTCTGAAAAACCAGGGAATAGATCAAATCGCCCGGAATAAGCAGAAAGGCACAGCCGGCAAATAAGGCTTTCAGCCAGGGGAAGAACAGGATGTCGATGTTAAATACTTGCAGCAGGCTGATGAGGATAATTGAGGCATAGAAATAATATTTTTGCCGGGGTTTCATAGATTAGTTTCTTTTAATACTTAAACCGGTTGGTAATCGGCAGCCGTCGATCCCGGCCAAAGGCTTTGGGGGTGATCCGGATGCCGATGGGGGCCTGGCGGCGTTTGTATTCGCTGCGATCGACCAAATCGATTACTCGTTTTACCGTATCCTGGGGATAGCCCATCCCGACGATTTCTTCCAAGCCTTTCTCTTCCTCAACATAGGCGCACAGGATGGGGTCTAATACCGGATAGGGAGGGAGGGAGTCGCTGTCCTTTTGATTTTCCCGCAGTTCCGCCGAAGGCTCCCGGTCGATAATCCGCCGGGGGATGATTGGGGTGGGTGCGCTTAGGTTGCGGTATTCCGCCAGTTGGTAGACCAGGCGCTTGAAAACATCCTTGAGCACGGCAAAGCCGCCGGCCATATCCCCATAAAGGGTAGCATACCCGACGCTCATTTCGCTTTTGTTGCCGGTGGTGAGCACAAGCCAACCGAATTTATTGGATAAAGCCATCAGAAAATTGCCGCGGATCCGGGCTTGAATATTCTCCTCGGCGCTATTGGGCGGTAAACCTGCAAAAAGAGGGGCTAAATTGGTCAGATAACTAGCGAAAATAGTTTGAATCGGTAAATCCCATAATTCTATTCCCAGATTCTCAGCTAATTGATGAGAATCTGCGCGGCTTGCAGCGGAGCTATAACTGGAGGGCATAAATACCGCTTTGACATTATCTTTACCCAGGGCGTCCACCGCTAAAACCACGGTTAGGGCCGAGTCGATTCCCCCGCTTAATCCCACCAGCACCTTGGAAAAGTTGTTTTTCCGGGTGTAATCCCGGATGCCTGAAAGCAGCGCCTGGTAGACTTCTTCCAGGGGATGTAACAGCGGCCTGATCGCTTCTTTTGTTAACGCTGCGGACTTTGCTACAGCGGAGCTGATTTCTATCGTCTCCAACGGATATGCTTGGCAATTATGGTGTCGGCAGACCGTCCGCGCTTTGACCTTATCAGGCAGCGCTAAATCCAAAACAACCAAATCTTCCTCGAACTGCCAACCCTGAGCCAGCATTTCACCGTTTTGATCGTATACCAGGCTGTGACCGTCGTAGATTAATTCGTCCTGAGCGCCCACCTGGTTACAATAGGCGACCACCACCTGATGTTCGATGGCCTGCCGTTTGATGATCTCCTGGCGCAGCTTCCATTTGCCCATGTGATAGGGAGAGGCGTTGACCACTAAAATAATTTCCGCCCCGCCGTCGTTGACCAGCGAACAAATCGGGCCTTCGATCGACCAGATGTCTTCACAAATACATATTCCCACCCGGATGCCGCGCATCACGGTCACCAGAATACTTTCACCTTCCTTAAAATAACGCTTCTCATCGAAAACCCCGTAATTAGGCAGACAGATTTTATGATATGCGGCTTTGAACTGACCATCGGAGAGTAAAGCTGCGGAATTATATATCTCCTGCCCGTTGTCGATAAAGCCGACCACCGCGGTTATTCCCGCGGTGTCGGTTTTTATTTGATCCAGCGCCTGCAAATTTCGTTGGATGAAGTCCGGCTTGAAAAGCAAATCCTCCGGAGGGTATCCGCTGACAGCCAATTCAGGGAAAGCGATTATATCGACCTGTTGATTTTTAGCCGCCTGGATATATTGACGGATTTTATGCGCATTGCCCGTCATATCCCCCATGGTGCAATTAATTTGCGCCAGTGCTAATCGCAAACACCGCATATTCATGCCTCATTCAAAATGAATCGCCGGAGGTTCCGCAGTATTGATGGCGCGGGCGAAATGCCGGGTCAGCAAATCCTGGCTGATTTCCTGTACATCCGGATCACAAGCCAAAGTGAGCGTATCATTGGTCAGGAAAATATCGTTATAGTACTCATCGCTTTCGTCCTCGCCTTCCGCTGTTTTGTTAACGACCCATTCGGCGTTTATTTCATCAGTGTCTTCCGTAATGTCCTGTACCCCCGCCAGGGTGGACAGGGCGCTCCGGGCGGCCTGGTAATCCAACACCCGATAATCGATATATGCGTCTTCACTCTCAGTGGCCGTGTCTTCTCCGGCCATAATTTCCTGGAGGGTAAAATATAACCAATTGAAATACCAATAACCTTCGTTTTTAAGGAATTCCGGTACCGAATAATTCTGCTCTTTGTCCTTATTAAATGAGTCTATGACCTCTTTTGTCGCACCGGCTAAAATTTCACCGATCGCACTGGGATAATAATAGCCGATGTCCAATAAATAATGCCGTCCCTGATAGATGACTAAGCGGGCGCTGATGACTACATCATCCGAATCTTTGGCGCTGACCGATTTATTGTAAGCGATGATTTCCCGATCGTTAACGAGGTCTTTTACTTTATAGCCCTGATGGGGATATAATTCCAATATCAGATAAAGCGACGGATAAGAGCCGAGCATAATTTCAGCCATCGTTAACTCTTCCGGCGTCAGCGATTCCCTGTTTTGTTCCAGAAAATAGTTCATTAGCGTTTGGCCGGACTTTAGCTTGAAATCGAATTTAAACCAATTGAAAAATTCGGGGTCTTCCAGCAGTTCTTCGAGTTCTTTCTGCTCAAGCGATTCTAAATTTTCCAGGCCGTTATAAAACACCAGCGCGTTTTCCACTTCCTCTTTTATTTTTAAGGTTTCCTGCCGGGTTTCGGTAAAGTTAAGCAGTTTGAGTTCTACCGCCTCCATAAGCCTGGTGTCTTCCAGGATTTGTAAGTTGACGGCATCGTCTTTGGCAAGGCAGCATTTTTTATATTTCTTCCCGCTGCCGCAACGGCAAAGCTCATTTCTGGATAGTATAGACATATTTACCCTCATAAAACTACGGCTTAATTCCTGATGCATCGACAGGAGTATCTTTAAAGCCTAAAGTTTATCAAGATGCAAAGTTAATTGGAACGATGATAGCAATTGAGAAAGGGAAAAGCAAACAGAAAATTTAAGAGTTGGAAAGAATAAAGCTGGAAGCCTTCTAATGGGTTGAATGCACGACTTGCAATGACTTAAGGGATTTTATCTGAAAATACCTTTTATCCATGAAGTACACAAAGAATTAATAAGAATGTAGTCCCGTGGCTTTAGCCAGGCATTTTCAGCTTAGGCTGAGACTAAAGGTATGTTCATCCGGAAATGCCTGAATTATAGCTGAGAAGATTTAACCATTTGTGAGTCGTGATTGCATGGCTTTATGCCATGAAGATCAGCCCTAACGGGGTGGGACTACGAATTGTACCTGATAAATCAGCTAACTACATTGCGACACAGTTTTGTAGGGTGGGCTGTGCCCACCATTTTAAACTATTCCCGGTTGATATTTGACTGGCATAAATAATATCGTTTTCTGGTTGTAATTCCCGAATGGTGTTATCGGGAATATGATTTTAACTGTTTGAAAAACCAGATTCCCGATAAAGACGTTCGGGAATGACAGTTTGCCATATCAACCAGAAAACGATATAATGTCAGGCCATCAAATTTGGTGGGCACAGCCCACCCTACAAAACTGAAAATACCTTTTTGCCCACTTTTTTTTAAATTGTATCTGTGCTATTGTTAGAAAATTACTGCCGAGATACGAGATACGATTTTTGTTTCGTACCTCGTATCTCGTATCTCGATTCCAAATCAGGAGACCCCCCATGCAAATAGGAATGATCGGTCTGGGACGAATGGGAATGAATATGGCAAGACGCCTGCTGGCCGGCGGTCATGAGGTAGTCGTCTATAATCGTACCAAAGATAAAGTCGATCAAATGATCAATGAAGGAGCGATCGGGAGCTATTCTTTGGCGGGATTGGCGCTGAAGCTGAAATCCCCCAGAGTGGTCTGGATGATGCTTCCCAGCGGAACGGTTGTCGATGAACATATCGAAACGCTGGTTAATCATCTTTCCCCCGCCGATATTTTGATAGATGGGAGCAACGGTTTTTATCAGGATGATTTGCGTCGCAAACAAACGCTTTCAAGTAGCGGGATTCATTACCTGGATGCCGGTGTAAGCGGAGGAATCCGGGGACTGGAATCGGGCTATTGCCTGATGATCGGGGGAGAACAAGCCGATTTTGCCTGGATCGAACCGCTATTGAAAACCCTTGCCCCGGAAAACGGTTATCTGTATTGCGGCCCCATCGGCGCCGGGCATTTTGTTAAAATGGTACACAACGGTATAGAATACGCCTTGATGGAGGCTTATGGGGAAGGCTTCGAGTTATTAAAAGCCTCTTCCTACTCCCCAAATCTTAAGCTGGAGCAAGTCGCCCGTTTATGGAATCAAGGCAGCATCATCCGTTCCCGGCTGCTGGAACTTCTGGAATCGGCGCTGACAAAAGACCCGCAATTATCTGCTATAACAGGCTTTGTGGAAGACTCAGGCGAAGGACGCTGGACGGTGCAGCAAGCCGTAGAATTGGGCGTCTCCCTGCCGGTTATCGCCCAATCCCTCTTCAAACGTTTCGAATCCCGCCAAAAGGATTTGTTTTCCAATAAAGTCATAGCCGTCCTGCGTAACGAATTCGGAGGGCATTTTGTTGTACGCAGTAACACTTCCGGTTAATACCAATTCGCCATCAACAATGCGGCTTCAAGTCTTGTGAAAGGGAGATTTGAGCAATAATTTTCTTTCGGCTGAAAAAGGTCATAGCTCAGCAGCCTTATCGCCGAAGCAATCGCTACGCACGCATGGAGATTGCTTCGCTTAAGCTCGCGATGACGCTACGGGTCTCCTGTTGAAAACGCTATCAAATTTTTTAAAAATGCAAGGTCGTTTAATAAAAGCTTTCGTCTTGTGTTAGGTAGTCAAAGGGGATAATGTCATAGTGAAGGGAATAATATAAAGGATTTTTATGCGGGATCAACTAAACCCTATTTTTCAATTACTGTTCCATGGAGCAAAGCGCCATTGGTCTAATCCTATGCGGGAAGCGCTATCCCAAATAGCCGGTGGAAAAGTCGATTGGTTTAAATGGCTGTCCATCGCCCGCTACTACCGGATCAGCCCGCTGCTTTATTTCAATCTCAGCCGGAACGATTTGTTAGAAAATCTGCCTTTGAATATCCGGCAGGAGTTGAAGAAGGATTTTCTGGAAACCCACAGTTTGAATTTAGCCCAGTATCATGAACTCAATCGCCTGCTGAAGCTTTTTCAGGACGCCGGGATAAACTGCCTGGTTTTGAAGGGGGCGGCGCTGGCGATTAGTTTGTATCCGGACATCGGGCTGCGCCCCTTTGGGGACATTGATTTATTGCTCCACGATAAGGACATTGCCAGGGCGGAGGAACTATTAGGCGGCAGTTATCAGCGTCAGACGCCGGATAATTTATCAGCGCTGGCCCAATCCTGTTATTTTCATTATCATTATCAGCGAGTTGCCCCGCCTAAGCTCTCGATTGAATTGCATTGGAGGCTTTTTTCTCCCACTACACCTTTACAACTGGACTTGTCAGGTTTTTGGGAGCAAAAGCAAACCGTCGAAGCTTTTGGATGGTCGTTTTCTGTTCCCAGCCGGGAATGTCTGTTTTTGCATCTTTGTTTGCATTTTTGCGGGCATTATTTTCTGTCCTGGCGCGATTTATGGGACATCGATTGGTTTTTGGCTTCCGATGAGCCGCCGCTTAGGGACTTGGAACGTATTAAAATACCGTATACTGAATTGTCATTGCGAGGTAGTCTTATCGCCGAAGCAATCTCAGACGCACGGGCAGAGATTGCTTCGCTTCCTTCGGTCGCTCGCAATGACATAAACGGTATAATTGAAATTTCCAAGTCCCTTAATTGGGATAGGCTGATCGAAATCGCCCGTCATCATCAGATTGAATATCGTCTTTATTATCCGCTCTATTGGGCGCAACAGTTATTGGATGCGCAGCCGCCGCCGGATGTAATGGAACGCTTGCAGCCGTCGGCGGGGAAAAAGCGCATCTTTCAGAATATTATGACCTCCCATGGCGGGATTCTGAAGGAACCGGCCAATCGGAAAAAAGACCTGCGGGCGGTAATCGATATTTTGCTCCTCAACCCCGGCCAAATCTTATCTTTTTACCGCCGCCTGTGTTATCCGGGAATAGCCTGGCTGACTATCTTTCCGGACAATCCCGCTGAAGACGGCAGGCTACGGATTTTTCTGCGCGGGGTGCGGCTGCTTTTTTATAGCCTCTGGCGCCTGATTAGAGCCGGCTGGTGAGGCTGCCAACCGGCGCTGCACAATCTCGATATTCTTGGACAGAACCGGATCATTGGCATTTAAAGCCTGCGCCTTTTTCCACTCCTCCAAAGCCTTGTCGTTTTGCTGCATAAGATAATAAACATTACCCAAGTTTTTGCGCGCTTTAAAAAAATTGCTGTCCAATGCCAGGGCTTGTAAAAAGGCGGCTTGCGCCTCGGTATGTTTTCCCGATTCCGCAAAAGCCGAGCCAAGGGAATTATAAATCAAGGGGTTTTTCGGCTCATTTTTTAGTAACGCTAAATATTCTTTAATGGCCTGGGGATAAAGCTTTTTTTGAGCATAGGCTTTGGCCAAACCATAGCGATTTTTACTGTCACCGGGATTGGCCGCCAAAGCCTTGCCATATAGTTGCGCCGCTTTTTCCGCTTGTCCCGAATTGGCATAAACCATTCCCAAATTGCCCTGAGCGCCGGGGTGATGAGGTTCCAGTTCCAGCACCTTGAGCAATTCCTGTTCCGCCTCCGGATACAAACCCCTGGCATTATAGGTGACACCCAAGCCGTTGCGCGCCTCGGCAAAATTGGGGTCTAGTTCCACCGCCTTTTTATACGCCGAAAGCGCCTCATCCAGTTTATGCCTTTTGAAGTAAGCATTGCCCAGATTGTTGTATTTTTTAGCGATGCCCGGCCCGCCCAATTTGATCCCTTCCAGATGTTCGGCGATGGCTTTAGCATAATCTCCCTTGCGAAAATAGGCCAAAGCCAGATTGTCGTGGGCGCGCCCGCTATCGGGTGATTTTTTGACCACGTCCTGCCAGATGCTAAAACTGTCCTGCCAGACCAAATTACGCAGATTCGTCCAATAGCCCCAGGTTGTGGTTATCAGCAATAAGAGGCCGATATAATAAATATTTAAATCGGCAATATGCGGATTGAATTTTTTAATCGTCTTCATAGCATAACAACTGAAGACGACAAAAATCCAGACAGCCGGAAGATATAAGCGATGCTCGTAGATTATCTCCAGAGGGATTATCGTCGATTCTATGATCAGGTTGCCGATAAACCAGAGCAGGGTGAAAGACAACAGTGGGGATTTGCGGGCGGAACGGAAGATGAGAAATACCAGGGCGCAAAATCCCAGCAAAGAGAGAAAAGTGGTGGGAGGATTAAACAAACCATGCGAGAGCGGATAATCATAATCCAGATTCAACCGATCGGGATGAGGGAATATCAACAGACTGAAATAATAGAATAAAACCCTCAGTTCGGTGAGTAATTTTTCGGTCAGGGTATATTTTTCCAGGCTGTGCAGGGACGTTATCTGGTTGAAATAATAAGCCGCCGCAATTAGCGGCAAGGCAATCAGGGCTAAAAAATATGGGGCGTATTTTTTGAGCTTTTTTCCATCCAAGCCCTGGAAAAAATAAACCTCATATAAAACGATGAAAACCGGTAAAGTGGCGGCGTTTTCCTTGCTGCCCAAGGCCAATAGTCCGGATAAGGCGGATAGTCCATAGAAAATCGCCCTTGCGCCTTTTTGCGCCAGCCGTCCTTGGATATAAAAGAATAGTGAAAGCAGAAAAAAGAGGGCGGCTAATTCACACATGCGCTGCACGATATAGGTAACCGCCTGGGTATTTACCGGATGTACCAGAAACATCAAGGCGCTGAAAAAGGCTGCCGCCGGGGCGATAACTCTATGGTCAGAGGCTAATGAAGGCAGCTTGAGGGTGGCATCTGCCAGCAAAAATATGACCAAAGCCGTCAAAACATGCAATAGCAGATTAACGGCATGGAAACCGAAAACATCCAACCCCCCGTAATAATAATTCAGGGCAAAGCTGATGACGGCAACGGAACGGGATTTTTTCATCAGGTTTTGCAGGGTGGATAAAGTTAGTGCTTTGATATGTATATCCCGATCCTTGGCAATTACCCGCAAATCATCGAAAATAAAGGGGGTTTTAAAGGAAGGATAATAGCAGACAATACCCGTCAATCCTAAAATCATCAGCACCAAAAAAGCAATCAGCCATTTTCGGTCGTTGGTTTTGGCTGGCACTTCTACCTTTTTAGGGTTATTGACTTTATTTGCGGCTTGTTTCCTGGTACTCACTGTATTGCTTGATTTCAGTAAAATTGTAGGGTGGGCTGTGCCCACCTAAAGCCACGGGGATTTTCAAAGTATTCATGAGTTTGATTTAATGGTGGGCGCAGCCCACCCTACAAGTACTGCGTCTTTGCGGTGAATAATCATGTATATTTTCCTTTGTCCAAAAAAGGCACCAGGAACAATCCCCCTAAAAATCCACCGATATGGGCGAACCAGGCTACCCCTCCCGGAAGGTTGAGGCCGAGCATTTGCGAGCCGTTAAGCAGTTGAATTAAAATCCAGTAGCCGAGGACGAATACCGCCGGTAACTCCACGATGCGGATAAAAAAACCGAAAAAAATCAGGGTGGACACCTTGGCATGGGGGTATAGCAGCATATAGGCTCCCATAATGCCGGAAATCGCCCCGCTTGCTCCTATCATGGGCACCGTTGAATTGGGACTTAAGCTGATATGGGTGGCTGCTCCGATCAGGCCGCAAAGAAGATAGAAAAAAACAAAGCTCCCGTGGCCGACCCGATCTTCTATGTTGTCGCCGAAAATCCATAAATAGAGCATGTTCCCCAGGATATGTAATAAATTACCGTGGACGAACATGGAGGTAAAAATACTCAACGGGAAAGGAAATGGCCGGAAAGGGACAACCCGCTCCATCGCCTTGAATTCATAAGGTATGGCGCCGAAGGAGTAGATAAACATTTTCTCGGCGGCGGGATTTAGCAATAATTGATTGATAAAGACCAGACCATTGAGAACAATAAGAATAATAGTGATATAGGGAAACGTGCGTGTAGGGTTGTTGTCTTTTAACGGCAGCATAGTTATGAACCTATTTTGTAGAGGAGTCAGGAGTCAGAATTCAGAATAATTGGGAGATTTCAATTAATTCTGACTCCTGACTCCTATTTATCAGACCTTCTCGAACAATCTCAACTGCCGCTTCTTCTTCCAGGGGAATTTAATCGGATAATCGCCGGAAAAACAGGCGGTGCAAAATCCCCGGTTGATCTTAAACGCTCCCAATAGTCCTTCCAGGCTCAGATAGCCCAAGCTGTCGGTGCCCAAATAGCGGGAAATTTCATCAAGTGTATGGGTGGCGGCAATCAATTCCTTGCGGGTAGGGGTATCGATGCCGTAAAAACAGGGGAATTTGCTGGGCGGTGCACTGATGCGCATATGCACTTCTTTTGCTCCGTTGCTGCGGATCATTTTGATGATTTTGCGGCTGGTGGTGCCGCGTACAATCGAATCGTCGACCACTATCACGCGTTTACCCTCTATCAACCTGCGTACGGCGTTGAGTTTGACCTTTACCCCGAAATGGCGGATAGACTGGCGCGGTTCGATAAAAGTGCGTCCGACGTAATGATTGCGCACCAATCCTTGTTCGTAAGGTATCCTCGATTGCTCGGCATAGCCTAGGGCGGCATAAATACCGGAATCGGGAATGGGAATGACGAGATCGGCATCTACGCCGGTTTCCCTGGCCAGTTGGCGGCCTAATTCACGCCGGACATAGGCCACGTTTTCCCCCTTGAAATTGCTGTCGGGACGGGCAAAATAAATGTATTCGAACACACAGAAAGCTTCACGGGTAAAGGCGAAAGGTTTATAGGAACGCAGCCCCTGATCGTCGATAACGACAATTTCCCCCGGCTCCAGATCGCGGATATAAGTGGCCTCGATCAAAGACAAGGCGCAGCTTTCAGAAGTCAGGACATAAGCGCCGTCTAGCTGGCCTAAAATCAAGGGACGGAACCCGAAGGGGTCGCGTACCCCGACCAGCTTTTTCGGCGTTAACAGAACAAGGCTATAGGCACCCTGAACTTTATCCAAAGCATCCACCAGCGCCTCTTCGAATTTTTCCGCTTTGGAGCGGGCGATCAGATGGGCGATGATTTCGGTGTCGATGGTGGATTGGAAGATGGAGCCTTCATCCTCCAGCCGCTCCCGCTGAACATGGGCGTTGACCAGATTGCCGTTGTGGGCGATGGCGAGGGATCCGCGGGCGTAATCGATTACAAAGGGCTGGACGTTTTTCAAGATCGTGTCGCCGGTGGTGGAATAGCGCACATGCCCGATGGCGGTACTGCCCGGCAGTTTTTTTAACTTTTCCTCGTCGAACACATCGGCTACATGCCCCATCCCTTTATGGGTGTGCATATATTGACCGTCATAAGCAACAATCCCGGCGCTTTCCTGCCCGCGATGCTGTAAGGCGTACAAACCTAAGTAGGTAAGATTGGACGCTTCCTTATGATTGTAAATACCGAAAACGCCGCATTCTTCGTGCAATTCGTACATTATGTTACTACCTTCCAGTAGGGTGGGCTGTGCCCACCAATTGGCAATGCTGTTGACTTAAGGAATTGTCATTGCGAGACAGTCTTATCGCCGAAGCAATCTCCAGCCGCTCGGAACTAGAGATTGCTTCGCTCCGCTCGCAATGACAGATTACGGAAAACCCTTTCCATTATTCCTTAAGTCAACAGCATTGCCACCAATTGGTGGGCACAGCCCACCCTACAATTATTTTTATAACCTACCTTCCAACCCACCCTTCCAGGCCGATTTTAGCGCTGTCAATTCCAAATCGATAATATTGCCAATAATCAAGCTGCCGCCGCCCACTTTGCCCAGAATTTGTAAAGGCACATTATGTTGTTTAGCCAATTGTTCCAATTGAGATAATTTGCTTGAATTTACCGACACGATTATCCGCGAAGCCGATTCGGCGAAAAGCTCTATCCAGGCCGGGAATTGGGCGGCTAAATTAATTTGCGCTCCCCAGGCGGTACCTTTGGAAAGCAGGCAACATTCGGCCAAAGCCACCGCCAGGCCGCCTTCGGAGCAATCGTGGGCGGAATTCAATAGCCCTTGTTCGACAGATTGTAAGACTAATTGCTGCAAACGCTTTTCCGCCTGCAAGTCGATTCGCGGGGGGAGGCCGTCGCAGCGATTATACAGCACTTTCAGATATTCGCTGCCGCCCCATTCCTCTTTAGTGTCACCCAGGAGGACAACAACATCCCCCTCCTGTTTAAACCAGGGGGTAAGCATTTTAGTATAATCTTCCAGCAATCCGACCATGCCGATAACCGGGGTAGGATAAATGCCCGTTCCCAGGGTTTCGTTGTAGAGGCTGACGTTGCCGCCGGTGACCGGGGTATCGAAAGCGCGGCAGGCATCGCCGATGCCCTCGGTTACTTGGGCGAACTGCCACATAATCTCCGGCTTTTCCGGGTTGCCGAAGTTCAGATTATTGGTGACGGCAAGCGGCTTAGCTCCGCTGCAAACCACGTTACGGGCGGCCTCGGCTACTGCAAGCTGTGCGCCCTGATAAGGGTCGAGATAGCAATAGCGGGCGTTGCCGTCCAAACTGATGGCGACCGCCTTGCGCTCGGTATCGGGCAGGCGCAATACGGCAGCATCAGCACCCGGTAACTGGATGCTGTTTATCCGCACCATATGGTCATATTGCTGATAAACCCATTCTTTACTGGCAATTGTGGGTGAAGATAATAATTTCAACAGGGCTTGATTATAATCCAAAGGTGCGCCCGGCGCTTTTGCCGCGTGTTTTTCCACAAGATAAGCCGGTTTTTGTACCGGTCTTTGATAGCAGGGGGCTTGATCGGCTAATTCTTTGGCGGGAATTTCCGCTATCTGCTCCGATCCGTTTTTCACCCGCATCAATCCGTCATTCGTAACCTTGCCGATAACGGCGCAATCCAAATCCCATTTATGGAAAATCTCGGCAACTTTGTCCTCCATCCCCGCTTTGGCCACCAGCAACATGCGTTCCTGAGACTCGGACAGCATGATCTCATAGGGTGTCATACCGGCCTCCCGCTGGGGCACTTTTGTCAGGTCGATTTCGATTCCCACCCCGCCGCGGGCCGCCATCTCGCAGGTTGAGCAGGTCAGCCCCGCCGCGCCCATATCCTGAATGCCCACGATATAATCATGGTGCATCAATTCCAGGCAGGCTTCCAGCAGCAATTTTTCGCCGAAGGGATCGCCCACCTGCACCGTCGGGCGACGCTCTTCCGATCCCTCGTCGAATTCCTCCGAGGCCATGGTGGCGCCGTGAATGCCGTCCCGTCCGGTTTTGGAGCCGACATAGATTACCGGGTTGCCGATACCTGTGGCTTTGCCCAAGAAGATGCGCTCTTTTTTGGCCGTACCCAGGCAAAAAACGTTTACCAGCGGATTTTGGCTGTAAATATCGTCGAAATAAACCTCCCCGCCTACCGTCGGTACCCCCATGCAGTTGCCGTATCCGGCGATACCGGCCACTACGTGCTCAAAGAGATAGCGATTCTTGGGTTTATCCAATTCCCCGAAGCGCAAAGAATCCAGCAAAGCGATCGGACGCGCCCCCATAGTGAAGATGTCACGCAAAATCCCGCCCACTCCGGTGGCCGCTCCCTGAAAGGGTTCAATAAAGGAGGGGTGGTTGTGGCTTTCGATCTTAAACACCAGGACTTGCCCTTCGCCGATGTCGATAACCCCGGCATTCTCCCCCGGCCCCTGCACCACGCACCTGCCCCTGGTGGGCAACTTTTTCAGGTAGACCCGCGAGCTTTTATAACTGCAATGCTCCGACCACAT
>JACRJN010000153.1 GCA_016235675.1 Candidatus Schekmanbacteria bacterium | reverse complement strand
TTCCCCCTTTAGCAAAGGGGGATTAAGGGGGATTTTATAATAATGGTTTTATACAACAAGGTTTTTGTTGGAAATTATAAGAAAATCTCCCCTGACCCCTCTTTGCCAAAGAGGGGGAAATTATTTACGGATAAGTTCTAAGTCATGTTACGCAATACCGGTGTTTCTGGATGTTTCGGCGTGACACACGCCGAAACATCAAATTTATCAATCATTGCGTAAGGTGAGTTATTTAAATATTAGACTTGAATAACAATTCCAGGATATGCCGAAACATCAAATGTTAGGAGGAAACTCCTGACAACACAACATTTGTGGCGTCAATAGTTGCCTACAGCTTTGTGGCGTCAGGAGTTTTCTCCTGACGCCAATCTCCAATTTATGAAAGCGGATTGGTATGCGTAGGGTGGGCTACAATGCTGTTGACTTAAGACGTAGCGCAGGGCTTTAGCCCTGCCCAAACGCGGCATTTAACCCCTGTGGTCGTAGCAGACCTAAAGGTCTGCGCTACGTAAACATCAAAACAAAATTCCTTAAGTCAACAGCATTGGGGGTGGGCTATGCCCAGCAAATTTGGTGGGCATAGCCCACCCTAACGGGGAAATAAATGCAACAATCCTATCGATCCAGGCCGGGTTGGTTATCTTATTTATTGGATAATTCTCGTTTCGTAATCATCGCTTTAACCTTAGTAATCTTCTTCTGGGTCCTTTCCCTGCCTGGGCCTGCGGGATTAAGCCCGGAAGGGTTGAAATCCATCGCCATTTTTGCCCTCTGTTTAATTTTTTGGGTAACCAACGTTATCCCTTTGATGATCACCAGCTTATTGGCAATTATCCTTTTCCCGATGATGGGGATTTTGGACGCCAATTTAGCCTATTCATTATTCGGCAATAAAGCGGTCTTTTTCATCCTGGGCGCCTTTATCTTAGCCTCAGCCATCATCCGTTCCGGGTTAAGCAGCCGCATTACCTTATGGGTGCTGCAAGCCTTCGGCCAATCCCCTAAAAAATTACTCTTGGGAATTCAGGTTTTAGCCGCCTTCCTATCTTTTTGGATGTCCGAACATGCCGTAGTGGCCATGCTGTTTCCTATCGTGCTGGAGATCGCCGAAAGTCTCAATCTCGTTCAAGGCGAAAGCAATTATGGCAAATGTCTTTTTCTCAACATGGGATGGGGATGCGTCATCGGAGGAATCGCGACCTTCCTGGGCGGGGCGAGAGCACCTTTGGCCGTGGGTATTTTAAATGAGCTTACCGGGAAGACGATCGATTTTCTGCCTTGGGCGCTGGCCGCTCTGCCGACGGTAATCGGGTTGTTGATATTTAATTATTTCCTTTTAAACAAAATGTTTCCCGCTGAAATCAAAGATATAAGTGTAGCCGAAAAAATGTTAAAGCAAAAGTTAGCCCTCAAGGGGAAAGCCTCCAGCAGAGAAAAGCTGATGGGTATTTTAATGCTGTTTACCATATTTGCCTGGATATTCGGCGGTGAAAAAATCGGGTTGGCGAATATTGCTTTAGCGGCGGTGGTTGTCGCTTTCTGTTTCAATCTGATGAAATGGAAAGAGGTAGAAGAGGACGTCAACTGGGGAATCCTTTTAATGTACGGCGGTGCTATTTGTTTGGGGTTTGCCATGGATAAAACCGGCGCGGCCGGATGGCTGGCCAAGAAAGTGCTGGGCAATCTGGGCGATAGGCCCTATGTGTTTTTGTCCGCCTTTGCCTTGCTTTCCATCTTTTTAACCGAGGTGATGAGTAATTCGGCGGTAATCGCCCTGCTTATGCCGATGGCTATAAGCTTAGCCAACAGCTTTAACATTGACCCGCGCATAGTTACCCTGGCCATTACCATTCCCGCCGGTCTGGCGTTTTGCCTGCCCATGGGGACTCCGGCTGTCGCAATTACCGTTTCCAGCGGTTACGTTGCCACAAAGGATACTGCAAAGGCGGGATGGATTTTAAATATTTATGGCTGGATTATTTTTACCGTTTTTATGATAATATATTGGCCATTGATTGGGTTTAAGATTTAAACAGGCTTTTGGCTATGGGCTTCAGGCTCTAGGCCAATATTACCTAAAGCCCGAAGCCCATAGCCCATAGCCAAAAAAAATTATGAAGCGTATATTACTACTCCTCTCAACCACACGCAAATCGCCCGACAGTATCGCCCAGGCCTTGGAACTGGCCAAGAAGGATAATGCCGAGTTGATCCTGGTGTTTATCCTGGACGATGCCTTTACCCAAAGTATCGTCAACCGCATCAGCGAGGACGGCTGGGTGGGTGGGAAGACCTCCGATACCCTGCAAAATACCATTCTAAAGGAATATTTTGCCCAGGGGCAGGAAAAATTGCGCGAAGTTGAATTAATGGCCGATAGTTACGGCGTTCCGCATCGGTCGATATATGCCCGCGGGGAGTTTACCGGCGTAGCCTTGGGGATTATCCAGAAAGAGCAGCCGGATTTGCTGATCGTCACCCGCCGCAAACGCTCCGATCTCTCCCGCTTTGTCTTCGGCTCAGCGGTAGCCGAACTGCAAGCCAAGGCGCCGTGCGAGATTATGGTTATTGATGAGTAAACCAGGCTTTAGGCTCTGGGCTTTGGGCTTTGGGTTTTTTAAATTAGCCTGGAGCCCGAAGCCTGTAGCCTATAGCCCAATAAAGAGGTTTTATCATGCACCAAGAAATCGGCGAATCTATATTAAGCAGAATCGGCAACACCCCCTTGCTGCCGATTCTCCGCTTATACCAGAACGAAAAGGTCAAGATTTACGCCAAAGCCGAATGGTTCAATCCCGGCGGATCGGTGAAAGACCGTCCGGCTTTGCGTATGGTGGAAGACGGCGAAAAAAGCGGTCAACTGACCAAAGATAAGATTATTCTGGATTCCACCTCCGGCAACACCGGTATCGCCTATGCCATGGTCGGAGCGGTAAAGGGGTACAAAGTTTGTTTGGTAGTCCCGGCCAATGTCTGCGAGGAGCGCAAAAAGATTCTGCATTCCTATGGCACCGAAGTGATCTATTCCAGCCCCTTTGAAGGCTCGGACGGGGCATTACAATTGGTGCGCAAAATTTACCAGGATAATCCCGGCAAATATTTCATGCCCGCCCAATACGACAACCCCTCCAACTGGA
>JACRJN010000152.1 GCA_016235675.1 Candidatus Schekmanbacteria bacterium | reverse complement strand
TTCCCCCTTTAGCAAAGGGGGATTAAGGGGGATTTTATAATAATGGTTTTATACAACAAGGTTTTTGTTGGAAATTATAAGAAAATCTCCCCTGACCCCTCTTTGCCAAAGAGGGGGAAATTATTTACGGATAAGTTCTAATTTAAAAACCATTATCAACTATCCATTATCCATCACATTTTCCGTCTAATCAACAGAGTAACCAAACCCGACCCCAACAACAATAATGACCCCGGCTCCGGAACGACATCCCAGCCGATAACATCCATTGCAACTACGTCATTTTGCCGCATTTCCAGTAATTCCCCCCTGGCTGCGGTCGGATCCATTATTCCCAGCAACAAATCATCCGCCCAATGACTGGCCTGATCACCGCTCGGACTATTGATGCCGTCGGCAAAATCGACGATAGTCTGGCCGAAATCGTGGGAAAACCAGGCATCCCGTCCGTCATAAGATATATCGATGCTATTAAAACCGTATCTCGTGCTATGTCTGTAAAGATCGAGGACAGTGGGCGGAAAGGGATTGGCTGCCCGGTTTAAGTAAGCATTATAATCTACAATACTTAAGAAACCCAAGGCATGACCGATTTCATGCGTGGCGACGCCTACAAAATCGACCTTGGTTTGATTAATGCCGTCATCAGGATTGTAATCGAAACTAAAATTGGAATTGAATGTCATCGAAGCGTCGGAACCGGTAAACCCCGAATAACCGAGCGCCTTTAAATTAGCGCTGGTGCCAATAATTAAATTCGAGGCGTATAAAACATCATTACTGTACCATTCCAAATTGGAATTATTCTTCGGAAGTGTATTCAAATAGCTGACAGCCAGGGCGTCATTGGCCGAAGTCTGCCCCAAGGCCAACTGCTCAATCAGGCTGCCGGAATCTTCCGCGGCAAACAACCCGTTTGAGCCTTGCCCGGACACTCTGTTGTTTGAATTAATTCCCCAGGATAAAAATGAGGATTGATCCAGTTCAAGACGTTGAAGGTAATTGGCGGAATTTTCCGTGGCGTAAAATCCGGCATACCAAAGTGAAGGCCAAGTGCCGCCGATTACACCGTTTTGTAAAGGAGAAAAATCCACATCGATTTGTACGGTAACCGGATTTTTGAGCTTGGTTTCCCAAATTTGTGCGGCTTTTTCAAAAGCTGCAATCTGGGTAGGATTGGCGTTTGTTGCTGTATATTCGATCTTTAATGCCTCGGCATTAGAACATACCGCAGAAAAACAGAGCGAAGACACAAATACCCAAAAAGGCAGTTTCATAAATCCCCCCCCCTCATTTATGGAAACTGTTTATTTTTATACTTTCTAAATCTTACTCGTTAGGTTTTAACTTGTCAAGGGATTTCTATTAGATGTCACATTTTATCCAAATAAGTCTGACCGGTTTCTGCCGCGATGGGCGTTTCGGCCTGCCCTCAACCCAGCTAAAAATTAAAAATAAAAATTTGGTAGCGTTCTCAACAGGAGACCCGTAGCGTCATTGCGAGCTTAAGCGAAGCAATCTCCATGCGTGCGTATGAGATTGCTTCGGCGATAAGGCTGCCTCGCTTTTGACATTTTTCAGCCGAAACAAATTTATTGCTCAGGTCTTTGTATTTCTACGCTATCAAAAATTTGCCATTTGCACAATTTAGTTGACAGACCCCTTTATGGCCAATACCGTTCACTTAAGACATAGCGCAGGGCTTTAGCCTTGCTTATGGGGTGGCTTTGGCGGGAACGAAGGAGCAGACCTAAAGGTTTGCGCTACGTTAAGCGAACGGTATTGGGGCTAAAGCCCTGGGACTACGCAGGGGAATATCTCAAGCAGCCTGCCCCAACTGCTTCCTCACATAATTCATCAATCCCCCTGCTTGAATTAATTCCTGCATAAACGGTGGAAATGGCCGGGCTTGATAAGTCTCGTTGCGGGTAAGATTCTTGATGACCCCTTTGTTAACATCCACGATAATTTCATCCCCCATTTGAATCTTTTCCGAAGCCTCCGGGCATTCAACGATCGGCAAACCGATGTCGATGGCGTTGCGGAAGAAAATCCGGGCAAAGGTCTTGGCGATAACACATGATACGCCGACAGCCTTAATGGATATAGGCGCATGTTCCCTAGACGATCCGCAGCCGAAATTGCTACCCGCCACCAGGATATTCCCCGCCTTGACTTTACCGGCAAATGTTATGTCCAAGTCCTCCATACAGTGCTTGGCCAATTCCACCGGGTCTGAGGTGTTCAGATAACGGGCGGGAATGATTTCGTCAGTATTGATATTGTCTGCATATTTCCAGGTTTTCCCTTGCATTGTGTCGTCTTTCTTGTTGATTTTTGTGCTTTATTTTTTTGTATTCGAATGGTTCGGATTGTCTTCAACCCGGAACAGTTTTCCTACAACCGCATATCCCTATCAATTATCTTGCAAAAAGGCTTGCGCTGATGCCCAAAAGCGGCGTTAACTTCAGTCAGAAAAGCCACTAGGCGATCCAAATCCACCTGCCCGTCAACCATTAGCGGATTATGGCGGTTTTTCTCCATTTGTCGAAAATCCTCCCGCAGTTTTTCGGATGAAGCCGTATCCAGCCAGTCCTGTTTTTCCTCTTCACTTAGTTTCAAGGGCTTTCCTTTTTAGGCTTTGGAATAAATCCTGCCGCTCAAACAAAGAAAAATATCCTTCTATCAATTCCCAATCCAATTCTGCCTTGTAACAATCCGCCAATGCCTCAATGTCCGCCCAATCCTGAGAAAATCTGGCTGAATTATTTACCGCCGCCTGTAATTTTAATCCAATAATGTCTTCCACTCTCAATACTTTGATAGTTTTCCCTGATAATTCCTTTTCTACCGCCCGATTTAACATAGCCAAAGCGCTTGACCGAAAGGCATAGAGAAAATCCACTTCCCCGAAAATTTTCAGCGCAGATATATATTGAGCGACATTCTCGGATTGATAAGCGCATTCGTAGCCGATCTGCTGCATAATTTGCGCTATATGTGTAGCATCATCACGATTCACCAAAAAATCTAAATCCACAGTTGTCCTTGGGATGCCCAAAACCCCTAGGGCAAAACCTCCCATCAAGGCGTAGCGGACGCCTTTTTGATCGAATTCGGTCAGGATTTTTTGGAGCGTGACTTTAAAGTCCATTTGGGTTTTTACTCTACACCTCATCCGGCCCGGCGATTCTTCCCATGATGGCTGAGGCAGCGGCGACTGCCGGATTGGAGAGATAGACCTCGCTCTTGGGATGTCCCATGCGTCCGACAAAGTTGCGGTTGGTGGTGGCCAAGGCTCGTTCGCCCTCGGCCAGGATACCCATGTAACCGCCCAGGCATGGCCCGCAAGTGGGTGTGCTAACCGCCGCTTCGGCGTCCATGAAAATCTTGATCAACCCTTCCTCCATGGCCTGTTGATAGATGGCAGGCGTTGCCGGGATGACGATCAATCGCACGTTGGGGTTGGTTTTGTGACCTTTCAGAATTTGAGCCGCGATGCGCAGATCGGAGATGCGCCCGTTGGTGCAGGAGCCGATCACCACCTGATCAATCGTCACATTGCCGACTTCGTCGATAGATTTGGTGTTTTCCGGCAGATGTGGGAAGGCCACTTGCGGTTTTATCTTGCCAGCATCGAATTCATAGGTTTTGGCGTATTTGGCGTCTTTATCGCTGGTGAATATTTTATAATCCCGCTTTGCCCTAGATTTTACGTAATCCAAAGTAATCTCGTCCACGGCGATTATACCGTTCTTGCCGCCGGCTTCGATTGCCATATTGCACATGGACAGCCGGTCATCTATGCCCAATTTGGAAATGGTTTCGCCGGTGATTTCCATGGACTGATAAAGCGCACCGTCTACACCGATTTGCCCGATGGTATATAGGATCAAATCCTTGCCGCTGACCCAGGGCTGCAACTGTCCGTAAAAATTAAATTTGATGCTCTCCGGCACCTTGAACCACAATTGCCCGGTAGCCATAACTGCCGCCAAATCGGTGCTGCCTACCCCGGTAGAGAAGGCTCCCAAGGCTCCATATGTGCAGGTATGGGAATCGGCGCCGATGACCAAATCACCCGGCAGGACTATGCCCTGCTCCGGCAAGAGAGCGTGCTCAACACCCATCCGTCCGACTTCAAAATAATGGGTCAGATTCTGCTCCCTGGCAAACTCCCGCAAAATCTTGCACTGCTCGGCGGACTGGATGTCCTTGTTAGGCGAATAATGATCCGGCACCAACACCACCTTGTTGCGATCGTATACCGATTTTGCCCCCAAACTCTTAAATTCCCTGATAGCAATAGGAGCGGTAACATCATTGCCCAGGGCAATATCCACCTTGGCTTGAATGAATTCACCAGGCGTAACTTTTCCTTTGCCGCAATGGGCGGCCAGTATTTTTTCTGTGATGGTAAGAGACATACTTAAACTTCTCCCTCAATGATAACGTACTAATTTATTGTAAAATTTGCGTGATGTTTCCCCTCTTTAGAAAAAAGGGGCCAGCAGTGTTTCCTCAAGCCTTGTCAACGGATTGCATAAACGGTACTTTAATATTTTCTAAGTCCCTTAGAGGGTTGCCACCGCTACGGAACAATAAACCTGTAATATCGTTTTCTAGTTGACAAGACACACTGTCATCCCCGAATGCTTTTATCCCCGATAAAGGCATTCGGGGACGGATATGGTTTTTCAAGCAGTTAAACCAGATTCCCGATAACACCATTCGGGAATGACAACTAGAAAACGATATTATAAATAACTGAGTTTATTCTGTCAAAAGCGAGGCAGCCTTATCGCCGAAGCAATCTCAGACGCACGGGTAGAGATTGCTTCGCTTAAGCTCGCAATGACACTTAAAAAATAATCTTAGTTATTTATAAAATCGTGTACTAGAGCCGCAAGGGATTACTGGCAATTTAGCATTTCCGTAATATGGCTACATTATACTTTTGAAAAATCAAGAACTTGCTTTCACAATCATTATTGCATCATCCAACACCAACAATCAAGCATTTTGTTAAACTTTATGGCCGCTTTGGAAATGGAAAATCAGCCGTAACCCACGCCTGTCAATAATTTGCCGGATTTTTCTAAAAGAAAATGTGTAAAGGGTTAATCCCAATACTGTTCACTTAACGTAGCGCAGACCTTTAGGTCTGCTCCTTCGTTCCCGCCAAAGCCACCCCATAAGCAGGGATAGAAGCCCTGCGCTACGTCTTAAGGGACTTGGAAATTTCAACTATACCGTTTATGTCATTGCGAGCGACCTTTAGGTGAGCGAAGCAATCTCTGCCCGTGCGTCTGAGATTGCTTCGGCGATAAGGCTGCTGAGCTATGACAATTCAGTATACGGTATTTTAATACGTTCCAAGTCCCTAAGTGAACGGTATTGGGGTTAATCCTGTCGTCTAAAAGAACTGCACCCTTTTTCTTTTTCATCCTTTCGCCCTCATCCTTCATCCTTTCTTTAAAACAACTTCTGGATTCCCGTTTTCTTAATGACATATTGTAACTATTTAAACAAAAACTATGCAAGGCGGCAACTTGGGTTATTTAAGTAAATTGCTTCTTGACATGACATTGAATGCTAAGTTATTATAAATTAAAATTCGGTTTTAAGAATCTATCTTCGCATAAAAAATTATGGAGCAAGATTAATGGCAGTAGCAAAAACCCCCAATAACGTGGTGACATTTAAAGGCATCGGCGTTTCACCGGGTATCGTCATCGGCAAAGCCTTTCTTCTTGACCGCTGGAAAATCCGCACCGAAAAAATCAATCTGACCAACGAACAAATCAAAAAGGAAATCAACCGTTTTCAAAAGGCTATACTGTTATCCAAACAGCAATTAGCGGCGGTTAAAGAACGCTTGTTGAAAGAGGTTGAAGACAAAACTTACGGTTCGATTATCGATGTCCATCTGATGATTTTAAGCGACGACGCTTTAGTCAAAGCTGCCGAGGAGATGATTCAACAGGAGAAGGTCAATGCCGAATGGGCGTTGGATCAGGTATTGAAAAAGTTTACCGCTATTTTTGACGCCATCGGCGATGCCTATCTTAAAGAACGCAAAACCGACATCGAACACGTAGCCGAGCGCGTGAAGCGCAATTTAGTGGGTGAAGAAGCCAAAGGGATAGCGGAAATAACCAAGGATGTGGTTGTTGTCGCTCATGATCTGACCCCTGTCGATACTATTCATATGCAAAAGAGCAAGGTAAAGGGTTTTGCTACCGATTTAGGCGGTCGCACCTCGCATACTGCGATCCTGGCGCGCTCTTTGGAAATTCCGGCGGTGGTGGCTTTAGGCAATATATGCAGCAGCGTTCAGCCGGGGGATGCGATAATCATAGACGGAATCGAGGGGACGGTAATCGTTAATCCTTCCAAGGAAATATTTACCCAATACCTGGAAAAACAGCGCCAATATGTTTATTATGAAAAGGAATTGCTGAAATTAAAAGACTTAGCCGCCGAAACGCTCGACGGTTATCGCATCGAATTAGCCGCCAATATCGAATTCCCGGAAGAAGTTCCTTCTGTCATAGAGCATGGAGCGGAGGCGGTCGGGCTTTACCGTACCGAATTTTTATATCTGGATCGCATCAGTCTCCCCACTGAGGAGGAACAATTTCAGGCTTATAAAAAGTTAACCCTGCAACTAGCGCCCAGATGCGCCGTTATCCGTACCCTGGACATCGGCGGGGATAAAATCAACCCGGAACTGCCCAGGGAAATCGAGCCTAATCCGGTTTTGGGGTTGCGGGCTATCCGTTATTCGCTCAAGCGGGAAGATATTTTGCGGGAACAATTGCGGGCGATATTGCGCGCCAGCGCCTACGGGCCGTTGCGCATGATGCTGCCTTTAATCTCCGGGATTGCTGAACTGCGGACGGTCAAAGCCATCATTGCTCAGGAACAGGAGAATCTCCGACGCTCCAACATCGCTTTTGATGAACGGATGGAAATAGGCGTGATGATCGAAGTCCCTTCGGCGGCCATGCTTACCGATCTTTTAGCCAAAGAATGTGATTTTTTCAGCATCGGCACAAACGATCTTATACAATACTCTATCGCAATCGATCGGGGTAACCGTCAGGTGGCCTATCTTTATGAGCCGCTGCATCCGGCGGTCTTGCGCACTATTAAGATGGTGGTGTCCGCCGCCCATAATGAAGGTATTTGGGTCGGCATGTGCGGGGAAATGGCCGGCGATCCCTTATGCACCCCAATTTTACTGGGATTGGAAATCGATGAACTAAGCATGAATGCCGTCAGTATTCCCACTATTAAAAGGATTGTTCGCAATATCAGCCGTAAAGAAGCGGCGGATATAACTTATAGAGCTTTGTCATTACCTACGGCGAAGGAAGTCGAAACATATGTCGTTTCCGAAATGGCGCAGCGCTTCCCCGACATATTTTAAAAAATACATTGAATTTACCACGGAAACACGGAAGCACTGAATTTTGGTGACGTAAAAATATAGAGACTTGTCATTGCGAGCGAAGCGAAGCAATCTCCATGCGTATGTCTGGGATTGCTTCGGCGATAAGGCGGCCTCGCAATGACGTTTTTAGACCAAGCGGATTCATTGCTCAAGTCTCTATCTTTCTACGCTACCAAAATTTTTCAGGTTCATTTCCGTGTTTCCTTTTTTCTGTGTTTCAGTGGTTTCTTTGAGTTCCAACTTGATTTTTACCCCAAAACAAGGTATTATAATACATTACTAACTTGATAATGCTAGTGGGGAAATAGGCAAAAGTATACATATTTGCAATTCACTATTTTTAAGGAGTGTCCATGCAAGTAGTTACCGAAGTATTAAACACCGATATTTTAATTATCGGCGGCGGGACGGCCGGCTGTCTGGCGGCGGTGGAGGCGCGGGAGAAAAACCCTCAGGCGGAGGTTTTAATCATCGAAAAAGCCCATATCGACCGCAGCGGGTGTCTGGCAGCCGGTATGAACGCCATCAATGTGTATATGAATCCCGGCGAAACCCCGGAAAGCTTTGTACGCTATGTGCGCTCTGATGCCATGGGATTGGTTCGTGAGGATTTGGTCAAGAGCATGGCGGAGGAAATCAACGCCGCGGTGAAAAGGGTAGAAGAATGGGGCTTGCCCATAAAAAAAGACCCGGACGGGAAATATTCGCCCCGCGGCCGTTGGAATATCAAGATTAACGGAGAGTCTTTGAAGCCGATTATCGCCGAGGCCGCCCGCAAATCCGGAGCCAAAGTCCTAAATCGGGTAATCGCGACTAATTATATATTGGACGGCAACCGGGTGGCGGGGGCTTATGCCTTCGGCGTTCGTGAAAACAAATTTTATGTAATCAACGCTAAAGCCACCATCTGCGCTACCGGCGGGGCGGCGGGAATTTACAAGCCCAATAACGACGGCAGCGCTCATCATAAGATGTGGTATTGTCCCTACGATACCGGGGCTGGTTATGCTATGGGTATCCGCGCCGGGGCAGAAATGACCAGCTTCGAGATGCGTTTTATCGCCCTGCGCACCAAAGATGTCATCTCCCCGACCGGGACTTTAGCTTTGGGATTCGGCGCACCCCAGGTTAACGCCAAGGGCGAAAAATTTATGGAAAAGCGCTTTAATCATGTGGGCGGTAACGGAGCTCCTACGCCATATAGGGTTTATGCCCCTACCATGGAAGTAAAAGAAGGCCGCGGCCCCTGTTATATGGATACCCGTCATCTGAGTCCGCAGCAAGTGCATGATTTAAAGGCCAGCTTCCTGGATATGTATCCCAATGTAGTCTTATTTTGGGCGTCAAATGAAATCGATCCCAGTAAAGAACCGATTGAGATTCAAGGCACCGAGCCGTATTTAGTGGGCGGCCATTGCCAGGCCGGTTATTGGATCAATACCCAGCGCGAAACCACCCTGACCGGATTATATGCCGCCGGAGACGTGGCCGGAGGTGCGCCCTATAAATTTGTCAGCGGGTGTTGGGCGGAAGGGATCATCGCCGCCAGAGCCGCCGCCGAATATATCAAGAGCATAAAACCGTCCGCCGTTTCCGATGAGGAAATCGAAAAGGAAAAGGCGCGGGTTTTCTCTCCGATCGGAAGGCATGAAGAAGTCGGCGACGGCGTTGCTCCCCGTGAAATGGAAGAGCGTTTGCAGCGGGTGATGGATCAATATGCCGGCGGGGTCAATTCCTTTTATGAAATGAATGAGGAGCGCTTGCAGGTGGCCAAAAAGCACTTACAGCAATTGCAAAGCCAGAAACAATATCTGATGGCCTCTGATTTGCATGATTTAATGGCGGCGCATGAAATCATCGATCGCGTCGATGTCGCACAAGTGTTGGTTGAGCACTTGATCTATCGCCGGGAAACCCGCTGGCCGTCCTATCAAAGCCGCCTGGATTTCCCCAACCGGGATGATTTCCATTGGCTGAAGTTCGTCAATTCGGTCTGCGATAAAACCAACGGCGGGGTCAAGATCATCGAACGCCCCTATCAGCAGATGGTATCGGGGGATCGGTATTTGCCGAGGTAGTTTATATAGGCTACAGGCTTCGGGCTTCAGGCTAAAATTGGTCTTTAGCCTGTAGTCTATAGCCTAAATCTTTATCGGTTTCGGGCTAATTAGTCTTCAGCCTGAAGCCTGTAGCCCGGAGCCTAAAGCCTCAAATTAAAAGGAAATAAAAATGAGCGTTATCGTCGATAAAAAGAAATGCAACGGCTGCAAACAATTAGATGAACCGCAATGTGTTAAAAACTGTCCCGGCGATTTGATGGCGATCAATCCGGAAGACGGCAAATCCTATTGTCGTGAAGGCAGCGATTGCTGGGATTGCATGGTGTGTGTCAAAACCTGCCCCTGCATGGCGATTCAAACCCGCCTGCCGTATCAGTTGGCCAATTATAAGGCGACCTTGGTGCCCAAAATCGGCAAGGACGTGATTAAATGGACATCAACCGATATTAAGGGCAATGTGGAAGAGTTTGAGATCAAGACAAAAGAAGCATGATTTATTAAGAACTTATCCGTAAATAAGATAACGTTGTCATTTTCCCCCTTTAGCAAAGGGGGATTAAGGGGGATTTTATAATAATGGTTTTATACAACAAGGTTTTTGTTGGAAATTATAAGAAAATCTCCCCTGACCCCTCTTTGCC
>JACRJN010000149.1 GCA_016235675.1 Candidatus Schekmanbacteria bacterium | reverse complement strand
CAGCCCTTCAGGGCTGAATTTCATGGCGTAAAGCCATGCAATAACGACTTATAAATAGTTAAATCTTCTCAAGTTTGCTTAAACGTTTCAAAAAAAATATGCTTTTAGTCTCAGCCTAAGGCTGAAAATGCGTGGCTAAATCCACGGGACTACAATTATTATGTTGAACTTGGCAGGATTGAGATAAAAACTTTCCCCTTGCCTGTTTCGGCTTGGAACAAGCCGAAACATCAAATTTTATCAATATTGCGTAACATGAGTTCCTTAAGTCAACAGCATTGGACGTAACCCTTCAGTGAAGAATTACGCTTTTGCATTTAAATTAGTTGCACTTAAAGATATTTCCGGTTATACTTAAAAAGCTAAAGATTTCTATTAGTTATAAGGGTACAATAATTGCAGTTATCAAAAAACGCTGAATCTTAATTTTGAAGTATATTAAAGGAGCCGATATGAAAAAACTTCTTTGCTCTACCATTATAATAATAGCTCTAATCAATATTGCCGCTTGTAAAGGGAAACAGGAAGAAACAAAACCCAAAGTAATTACCGATCCTAAAGAATTGATTGAAGTAAAATGTACGGCTTGTCATTTTTCCAGCCGGATTTTTGAAAAAAAGCAGCCTGTTTCCAGGTGGGTTGATTTAGTCAATAGGATGCGCAGCCGCAATCCGGAGATGATTAGTGTGGAAGAAGCCAATCGCATTGTCAAATACCTGCAAGAAAATAACAGCGTTCCCGACGAACCGGGCGAGGAAGGCACGGAAACCGGGGCAGAATCCGGCGCAGGGCATGGAGAAGAAATCCCGGCCGATGCCGATTCACCGGAGGCTTACGAGTAATGCTGTTGACTTAAGACGTAGCGCAGGGCTTTAGCCCTGCCCAAACGCGGCATTTGACCCCTGTGGCCGTAGCAGACCTAAAGGTCTGCGCTACATAAACATCAAAACAAAATTCCTTAAGTCAACAGCATTTTGTGTTTCGGGAATCCTTCCCAAAACAAGTCCAATTTGGGCTTGGTTTCGGGAGGGACTCCCCTGCCCTCTGAATTCTTACTTATGCGGGATTTTATCCTTAAGCAACTTATAATTGATACTATCCACCAACGCCTGCCAACTGGCCTCGATGATGTTAGCGGATACACCCACCGTTCCCCACGATTTTACCCCATCGCTGGTTTCGATTAAAACACGGGTTTTGGCGGCGGTTCCGGCTTTTTCGTTTAAAATTCTTACCTTGTAATCGACCAATTCCAGATTCCGCATGGCGGGATAATGCTTTTCCAGAGCTAATCTTAACGCTTTATCCAGAGCGCTGACCGGGCCGTTGCCCTCGGCGGCGGTATGCTCTCTAACCCCGTTAATTTTGACTTTAATCGTAGCCTCGCTAATGGGACGCTCGTCAACCGCCCGACGTTCCACAATTACCCGGAAACCTTCCAGTTCAAAGAATGGCTCTGCCAACCCTAAGGCATTGCGCAGCATCAATTCAAAGGACGCCTCCGCTGCTTCGAACTGGTAGCCTTCGTGTTCCAGATCTTTCAATAGTTTGAGCAAACGCTTGACCTCCGGCGTGTCCTTATTCAAATCCAACTGATATTCCATAGCCTTGCTGACGATATTTCCCCGTCCCGACAGTTCGGAAATCAAAATCCGCTGGCTGTTGCCCACCAGTTCCGGACTGATATGCTCATAGGAACGGCGGTTTTTTTGCACCGCTCCCACATGAATGCCGGCTTTATGGGCAAAAGCACTTTCCCCTACATAAGGCTGATTGTTCTGATGCCGCAGATTGGCTACCTCGCTGATAAACCAGGAGGCGTCGGTCAAGCCTTTCAACTGCTCGTCGCTGATGCAGTCCAGCCCCAGTTTAAGCTTGAGATTGGGGATGATGGAGCAGAGATTGGCGTTGCCGCAGCGCTCGCCCAAACCGTTGATGGTACCTTGTATCTGTTGTACGCCTGCCATGACCGCCATAATGGAGGAGGCTACCGCCGTATCCGCATCATTATGCGTGTGAATACCTAAAAGAGTGTTGACCGTCTGGCGCACAATCCCGACAATCTCCGCCACCTCATGAGGCAGCGTCCCGCCGTTGGTATCGCAGAGAACCAGCCAGTCGGCTCCGGCCTCCGCCGCGGCTTTGATGCTTTGCAGGGCGTATTCGGGGTTGGCCTTGTAAGCATCGAAGAAATGCTCGGCATCGTACATCACCTCATCCACATGAGCTTTTAAAAAGGCGATGGAATCAGCAATCAAATCCAGATTGGCGGATAGCGGGATATTGAGCACGTCCGTTACATGCAAGTCCCAGCTTTTGCCAAAAATGGTCACAACAGGCGTGCCCGCCTCCAGCAAGGCGTTAAGGTTGGGATCATTGGCGGCGCTGTTTTTATGCTGACGGGTGCTGCCGAAAGCCGCCGGACGGGCATGTTTGAAACGAACGTTTTTAACCTGCCTGAAAAACTCCAAGTCCTTAGGGGTAGCATGAGGCCAGCCGCCCTCGATGTAATGCACGCCCAGTTCGTCCAGCCGCCCGGCGATGCGCAGTTTGTCTTCCACCGAAAGGGAAATTCCCTCCCCCTGGGTACCGTCGCGTAAGGTGGTGTCATAGATGAGGATTTTTGGTTTATTTACCATTTATAACCTCTTCATTTCCTGGCTTTTAATTTAACTAATATTTTTAAATCTTCCAAATCTTTGGGTCGGCCTGCCGCCTGCTTCATTTTTATCAAATCATCCAAATCGGCGAAATGGACGCTGACTGAGCCGATTTGTCCCGCTATTTTATGCCGCCACACCTCATCAAAGCTGACTCCGGCCACAAAGGGATGAATATCTGCCTCTACCACATATTGACGGATCAATATCTTATAGTTTAATAAATCTTCCACTGTTATTTCTGTCACATCATAGCCAAAGGCTTTTAGGGCTTTCCATGTAGCTTCCGCATTGGATTGCTCAGGCTGTATAAATAGATCGACATCCAATGTAGCCCCGGCATAACCATGTATTGGAAAAGCGGTATCGCCGATTACCACATAGCGCACCTTATTTTCGTTTAATAACCTCAAAAGGTTTTCTATGCCCATGCGATAACAATAATTCCTTAATGTGCCGGGAGCGGGAAAACATCATTTCAAATCATTCCTGTGTTGTTAAGGAACGCTGATATTTTAACTCAAATTCCAGTTCCCGGTCGGGATTGTCTTGTTTGATTTTTAGAATTGGCATGTTAGTATAATTAGCTATACTTTGTATAGCGGGGGATAAACCCCCGCGCTGAGCATCACAGGCTAGATGCCTGTGCTACCATTTATATCGGCTTCCCGCTGAAGAAATTGGCGAAGGGGCGGGCGGAACCGGCGATTATCTTGGTGAATTCGGTTTCCCAAATGAAATTTTCCGGGACGTTGAAATATTGGCTGTAATCGCTGATGATCGGGGCTAAGAGCTTTTTATCCTCGTCGCTGAAAGCCACAATTGTAGCTCCCACTCCCAAAAGATTGGCCTCTACTTTGCCGCGGATATAGATTACCCCGCCGTGGATTCCGGTGCCTAAGCTGCCCTGGACGATATTCCGGGCGTTGGATACGTTCTCGCCGTCGAACGCCAATCCCAGGGCAATCAAAACCCCGCCGGCCATGTATTCGCCGAAGTATTCTTTCACACAGCCGCCGATAACCACCACCGGCTTGGTCTGCTGATACTCTTTCATATGGATGCCGACGCGGTAACCGCTGTCCTGCTTGACGAAGATATGCCCACCGCGGGCCGCCAGTCCAGTCACGTCCCAGGCGTTGCCGTGGATGATGATCCGGCCTGAGTTCATGGTATTGCCGGTGTGATCCTCAGCGTTACCGTAAACATTGATAGTCGGGCCGTCCATAAAAATACCCAAATCATTGCCCGGCGTCCCGTAAATATCGATGTTAATCTTTTTTTCCACTCCAGCGCCGATAAAGCGCTGGCCGTAAATGTTTACCAATTTTAATCTGGTGTATCCTTCGTCGATCGCCTTGTGCACCATCTCGTTGAACTCTTTATAGTGCAAGGGGATGCCGTTCTTTAAACCGTCTATAGTTATTTCTTTCTCTTCCATTATCTGCTCCATATAGGCTCTGGGCTTCAGGCTTCAGGCTAAAATATATTTGCAATTAGCCTATAGCCCGAAGCCTATAGCCTGTGGCCTGTTTTTCTTACTCTCCGGCGTGCTTTACGCCCAATAAATCGGCAATGCGCGGATTGGGGCCGATATAACGCAGGCGGTCACGATTACCGACCATACTTTCCACCGCATCGATACCCATCGCGCCTAAAATCTCTTTCAGCTCCTCAGTCCAGGCATGGAACAAGTTGACCAAACGCCGGGTAGTGATGTCTACATCCAAACGCTGCACCAAATGGGGCTGCTGAGTGGCGATTCCCCAAGGGCAGACGCCGCGGTGACACTGCTGACAAACCCGGCAGCCCATAGCAATCAAAATCGAGGTACCTAAGCAAACCGCATCGGCGCCCAAAAGAATAGCCTTGACCATATCGGCGGCATATCTGATACCGCCTCCGGCAATAATGCTCACCTGATTTCTGATGCCTTCTTCCCTTAATCGTTGATCTACCGCAGCTATCGCCAACTCAATCGGGATACCGGCGTGATCGCGGATAATCCGGGGAGTGGCCCCGGTTCCGGCGCGTAAACCGTCTAAGGTGATAAAATCCGCACCCCCGCGCGCCATACCGACAGCAATCGCCGCGCTGTTATGAACAGCGGCAATCTTTACCCCCACCGGTACTTTGTAACGGCTGGCTTCTTTCAATGCCCCGATCAACTGGCGTAAATCCTCGATACTGTAAATATCGTGCTGGGGATAGGGGGACAGAGCGTCCGTACCCTCCGGCATCATCCGGGTGGCGGCGATCATGGCATCCACCTTTTCGCCGGGAAGATGCCCGCCGTGACCGGGTTTGGCCCCTTGTCCGATCTTAATTTCCAGAGCGGCCACGCCCTTAAGATAGGTCGGATTGATACCGAAACGTCCGCTGGCTATTTCGGCGTTGATAAATTTCCCGAACTGATAGAAATCCTTGTGCAGACCGCCCTCGCCGGTGCCGGCCATGATGCCCACTTCCTGAGCGGCCTGGAAAATGGAACGTACCGCATTGTAACTGATCGCCCCCAAAGACATGTGACCGACGACAATGGGAGTGGATAATTCTACTTTGGGATAAGGGTCTTTCTGCAAAACTATTTTGCCGTTTTCATCCTTTATGCTGAGACGATCCGGTTTTCTGCCGATAAAGGTCTTGGTTTCCACCGGCTCCCGCAGCGGGTCGATGGCTGGATTGGTAACCTGACAGGCGTCCATGAACAAATCGTCGAAAATTACATTCGGGTGCATATCGGTACCGCAGCCAGACAGCAACACCCCGCCGCTGGAGGATTGCTCATAAATGATGCGGCGAATCCGCTCGGAATATGTGGCATGGGGAGCGAACATAATATCATGCGGTTTGATGGAAATGGCCTGTTGCGGGCACATCATCACGCAGCGATGACAAGCCACGCACTTATCGTGTTCGGCTACAATCCGCTCGCCGTTATGAGTCAATACGCCAAAAGAGCAATTTACCGTGCAGCGTTTACAGTGACGGCAAAGCTCCCGGTCGATTTCTACTTTAAACCTGGTCGGGATTTCGTGTCTGACTTCCATTGCTTTTCCTTGTGTAGATAGGCTTGAGGCTTGAGCAGTGAGGCTTGAGGGAAATTCTTTTGCCCCTCAAGCCTCAGACCTCACGCCTCAAGCCTTTAATTTATTCCGTAATGACCAACTCTTTATTCCCCAAATGGGTCTCCGTCCCCTTCCAGATTACCCCTTTGCCGACTTCCACAATCACCGGGTTACCGGAATGCGGCGCCCAGATTTCATTCAAATTATCGTTGGCGATTCTGATGGCGCATTCTTCGGAGGCCAGATATATACTCTTCCCGTCCTTGGAATCAGCGGCGACCAGCGGTCTGAGCTTTTTGCGATCGGTCAAACCGATCAAAGTCGGAACAGGATTATTGCTGCCGACGCAGATGCTGAACGGGCCATTTAACATGGCCGGGCGGTAGTTGCGGCGGATGGTGTTGTATAATTCCCGCTCTTTATCGTCCAGCACCTCGTCAATCAGGTGGAAATAGGGAGGAGCCATGGCCATACAAGCGATATAAATCGGCAGCTTATGCTTGCGCACCAGTAAATCGAAAAGATAGGCCACCACCTCGGTATCGGTCAGCAGGGTGCATTTGTATTCCCACATTTCCAGATAACGCTTGTTGGTGCCGTAGGAGGTGATTTCCCCGTTATGCACAACCGACCAATCCAGAATATTGAAGGGATGCGCCCCGCCCCACCAGCCACAAGTGTTGGTAGGAAAACGGGAATGGCTCAGCCACATATAAGCCTTGTAATCCTGGATGCGGTAAAAATCGGCCACTTCGTCCGACCAGGCATTGCCCTTGAACACCGCCATATCTTTACCGCTGGACATACAAAAAGCGCCGTCAACTTTTATATTAATGCCCATGACCACACGGATCATGTAATCCTGTTCGTTGTTTACATCGATCTTTTCCGGGGTGACGAAGAAACGCCAGATTAAAGGATAGGGCTTTTTAATGCCGGGAACGCAATAGGTGGAGACCTCTTCATCCTTGATTATACGCACTTTAGTCTTCAAAAATTCACTGACACGCACCAACGCCTGCTTATCATCCAGCAACAGTTGGATGCAGTAAAAATCTTTGTAATCGGGGAAAAGACCATACGCCGCATAACCCGCCCCCAGACCGTTTTCCCGGTCTTTCATGGTGGTAATCATACTCACAACCTTTTTCCCGTCCTCCAGCCGCCCGTCTATGTTGATGTAAGCCGCAATGCCGCAGGCATCGAAAATCCGGTCAACCCCCTGCGGGATGTTAGCCCCAGATTGATTATTCCAGTTATTCATTTCCTTCTTTCCCATTTATGATGATGTCGATGTAGGGTGGGCTGTGCCCACCAATTTGCCCAATGTCATGAACGTCATTGCGAGCTTAAGCGAAGCAATCTCTGCCCGTGCGCCTGGAGATTGCTTCGGCGATAAGACTGCCTCGCAATGACATTCTCGGTGTTTCGGCTTGAGGACAAGCCGAAACACCCATACAGGCCGAAAGACCGTGAAATCTAGTGGGCATAGCCCACCCTACAATTTTATTTCTTTATCTCCAACAGACATTTAATCTGAGAAACTTCTATTCTCGGCGTCGCCGGTAACCCCAGCTTCTTTCTGGTCATCTCGGAGCCTTTGGCTTCCCGGCCTGTTTCCTGGAAAGCGTGCAATCTGGATTTGGCCACCTCAGGTATAATCCCGCGCTCGATGGCGATTTGGCGCAGGGTCTCGAAGACGTTTCCCAAACCGCGGTTTTGCGGGCAGAAAACAGCGCAATCGAAACAGCCTACACAGCGCCAAATATCGGGACTGGCGACAGCCTTTTCAATCTCTCCGTTTACAATCATACGCACGATGTTCAGCGGATCGAAAGCCCCCGCATCCTCCGGGTGACTTTTGGCAACATTGCACTCATAGGTACAAGAGCCGCAACAGAGGCGCAACTGCTCCAGATTAAAGCGTTTCGACAGATCGGAAGTTGCAGGAGCAATCCCCGCTTTAGCCAAAACCGTGCTGACATCGGTGGTGTGACGATTTAAATTTAATTCCTCAACCGGCAGGCCGAACACCAGAGCCAAAACCTCCATCAGATGCAAGACCGGCAGGCGAAAATCCTTCTTCAGGTTGCGGGACTGGATGTCGTACTGCACAAAGCAGGAGGGGCAAACAACCACCATACAATCGGCTCCGGCGGCTTTCATACTTCTAACTTTACGGCGGATTAAATCCTCGGAACTGGCTTCATCGAATGGCCCCAATGTCCCGCCGCAGCACAGATGCTTTTCCGGATAATTCACCACCTTCACCCCGCAAAAGCCCAAAATCTGCTCGATGCTTACCGGCTGCCCAACATTATCCACCGCAATGCTGCGCGGGCGCAGGATGTGGCAGCCGTAATGTACAGCCACCGACAATCCGGGCAAACGGCGGGAAATCAACCGGGCAATGTCTTTCTTCCCCCAGCGGCTCAAATACTGAATAAAGTGAACGGGTTCGACCTCTCCCCGATATTCCAGGCCGAACTGCTTAAGATAAACGTTAACCTCGGCGCGCTTATTGCTGTCTCTCAATTCCAGTTTGGCGGTTTGCAAAACCTTATAGCAGCCGTTGCACATAATCACCAATTCCGGCCCGACCTGTTCCGCCAGCGCCAGGTTACGGGCGGCGACAGCCAGCCAGTTGGTATGCGGCAAGGTCTTGGCGTACAGCGGATCGGGACAGCAGCTAAAGCCTTCCACCTCTTTAGGCACAACTTCCAGCACATCCAATACCTTGTGGATGGTGGCCTCCAGGTAAGGCAAACGCTGGGTTATGGTACAACCCCAAAAAACCGGAACTTCCTTCTGCATATTGCGTAACCTATAGGTTGGGAATAATCCCGTGATGTTTTCAGACTATAAAGGCAGCCCTAAGCGGCTGCCTGCATAACCTTAACAATTATACCGATATTACTTCAGTTGTCAAGCGGGATTGACGATCCCATATATTGTAGTTACCCGATTTATCGGATACCACAAGTTGTGCCTGATAAATCAGGTAACTACAAACCCAAAACATCCTGCATATTATACAATCCCCTGGACTTGCCCGCCAGAAACAAAGCCGCCTTGACCGCACCTTGGGCAAAGGTATCGCGGCTGTGGGCGCGATGGATGATCTCGATACTTTCCCCCGGCCCGGAAAAGAGCACGGTATGATCGCCGACAATATCCCCGGCACGCACCGCATGGATGCCGATTTGCTCAGATGGGCGCTCTCCGCTGATTCCCCTGCGGCCATAGACTCCCACTTTTCCCAAATCCCGATCCAGCGCCTGAGTAATAACCTGCGCTAATTTCAGAGCCGTTCCGCTGGGGGCGTCCTTTTTCAGGCGATGATGGGCTTCGATAATCTCAATGTCATAGCCTTGCAAGACGCGGGCGATCTGAGGTAAAACCTTAAGCAGCAGATTGACCCCCACACTCATATTGGGAGCCAGCACACAGGGAATCTTGACGCCGGCCTGCTCCACCTGTACCAACTCCGCAGCCGATAGCCCGGTGGTGCCAATGACCATCCCCTTCCCGACGGAAACCGCCGCCTGTAAATGCTGAATGGTAGCCGCCGGGGAGGTAAACTCGATCAACACATCCCCGACCGCTAAAGCCTGATCGAGGTCGGAGCCGATCTTCACCCCCGATTTGTTGATACCGGCCTGCTCCCCGGCATCCAACCCCAAGGATGGGCTGTTGGGGTTCTCCAAAGCCGCCGCAAGTTGCGCACCCTTAGTTTGTGCGACAGCATTAATAATGCGCTTTCCCATCTTCCCGGCCGCACCGGAAACGATTAGCTTAACCATTTGATTTTTCTCCCAGATTTTTTAAGCGTCATTGCAAGTTAAAAAACGTAGTCCCGTGGCTTCAGCCACGTATTTTCAGCCCCTTAGGGCTGCAAAAAAAGGTGTGTTCATATGGAACGCGCCGAAAGTATTGAGAGTCATAATTGCAGGGCTAACGCCCTGAAGTTCAGCCCTGAAGGGCT
>JACRJN010000148.1 GCA_016235675.1 Candidatus Schekmanbacteria bacterium | reverse complement strand
GAAATTTCAATTATACCGTTTATGGTCATTGCGAGCGACCTTTAGGTGAGCGAAGCAATCTCGGCGTCCGCGGCCATCATGAGATTGCTTCGCTCCGCTCGCAATGACACCTCAATACGTGGTATTTTAATACATTCTAAGTCCCTAATACTAATTCGCTACCAACAATCGGGGATAAGCGTCAGGAGGTAACTCCTGACGCCACCAAGCGCTGTGCTGTCAGGAGTTACCTCCTGACAGCTTTCTTCTATGTTTGACGGCGAATTAGCATTATTGTCAAATTTGCTTCAAACTAACTGTAATTATTATATTTCCTGATTACTTCATTATTATACATTAAAGTGACATGCTGGTCAACACAAAATGCGGCTTTGTGGCTCTGTGTGAGCAAACCTAAATTCTGACACTTCTTTTGGAGAACACAGAGAATTTTCTGTGCCCTCTGTGGTTAATTGTATTTCTTTTGGTTCCGGCTTGTCCGGCTTAGGTCCAATACAGTTCCCTTAACGTAGCGCAGACCTTCAGGTCTGCTCCTTCGTTCCCGCCAAAGCCACCCCATAAGCAGGGCTAAAGCCCTGCGCTACGTCTTAAGTGAACTGTATTGGTTCTAGCCCGAATTATTCATAATTGGGGGCAACCTGTTGATTTTTCAGAAGTGACCGGGGCGGCCTATTCCGTATGAATAACCTGGTGATTTTTAACATTGCAAATCACTACCGGACATGATAACATAATAGCTATGTTATTCATCATGAATCACGTAAAGGAGGAAGGTATGAAAGCCAAAAAAGTTTTGGGATGTCTGTTGGGGGCGATATTATTTGCTGCCTTAGGCACAACAGTCAGCCAGGCGGCGCCGGTTTATTATCCCGGGACCGGACATTATTATGACGCGGTACCAGGGACTATTAATTGGGACAACGCTAAAACAGCCGCCGAATCCCTGTCATATCTCGGAACCCCAGGGTATCTGGCTACCGTTACCTCTGCCGGGGAAAATGACTTTATTTTCTATACCATGGGCGGCGGCAATCTTAATACCTATTGGTTAGGCGGCTTTCAACCCAACAACAGCCCGGAACCGAACGGCAATTGGCAGTGGGTGACCGGCGAACCCTGGAATTATAGTAATTGGGGATACGGGGAACCGAACAACTGGCGCAATCAGAATGAGAACGCCCTCCATTATTGGGCCTATCCCGCGACATGGAATGATGTGGGTTCAAAGTGGACGGCATCCGGTTATGTTGTAGAATTTCCTGTTCCGGAACCTGCGTCATTACTGCTTTTGGCTTCCGGTTTGCCCGGATTGATCGGTTTGGCGAAGAAGAAATTGTTTTAGTAATAATACTAATTTCTGGTTGATAAGACACTCTGTCATCCCCGAATGCCTTTATCGGGGATATGGTTTTTCAAGCAATTAGAACTGGATTCCCGATAAAATCATTCGGGAATGACAACCGGAAAATGATATAACAGGCCAACTAAGCACGACATAAAAAAGTTCACTTAAGCTAAATTATGTAGCGTTGGGGTTTATCCCCAACATGCAGACGCACGGGCGTTGGAAGCGGGGGATGAACCCCCGCGCTACGAATATGCGGTGTAAAATCCTTAAGTGAACTGTATTGTATCTAAGTCCCTAAGCGCGACATAAAAAAGGAGGGGGAAAATTCCCCTCCTTTTTTTATAGCTATCAATTATTTCAACCGGGCAATCTTTAAAATCTCATAACGCAGAGTGCCTGCCGGGACTTTAATCGTCACCTCATCGCCTTCCTCCCGTCCCAAAAGCGCCTTACCAACCGGGGCGGTGGTGGAAATCATGCCCTTGGCAAAATCGGCCTCTTCTTCGGAAACCAGGATGTAGCGTATTTCCTTGTTTTGGTCTACATCCAGCAAATCTACAATTGCGCCGATATATATTTTATCCTCCGGGATATTCTCATCCTCAATCACCCTGACCCGGGCCAGGATTTTTTCCATTTCATGTATACGTTTTTCCAAAAGCCCCTGGGCTTCTTTGGCCGCATCATATTCAGCATTTTCGCTGATGTCGCCGTGGGCGCGTGCCACGCCGATTTCCCTGGCGATTTCCTGGCGGCGTATGTATTTCATATGGTGTAATTCTTTTTTCATTCTTTCATAACCGTCCCTGGTTAAATATGTCTCACGAATCATCTTCGCCTGTTCCCCTCCTGTAGATTAATGGTTGCGCAAAACAATTGATAATTGATAATCGACAATTGACAATGAAAATAATTACTCATTATCCATTATCCATTGTCCACTCTCCATTCAATGCAAGCGTTGCAACATCTTTTTAGCCAATTCGGCTTCAACTCCGTTACGGGCAAATTCAACTACTTTTTGAAAACTCTCTCTGGCTTTTTCTTTATCGTTGAGTTTATAAAAATAAATCAGCCCCAGTCTTTCATAAGCCGGGGCATGGCGGGGATTAAGCTTGATCATTTTGCTGTACTGTTCGGCAGCCTTAGCGATTTCCCCTTTATTAAAGTATAGCACACCCAGATTATAATACGCATTAATAAAATCAGGGCTCATCTTAATTGTTTGCAGATAATATTCCAGGGCTTTTTCATTTTCACCTTTATTGAAATAAGCGTTGCCGATATTATAGGGGATGTTGGCGTCATCCGGTCTGAATTCGAGAGCCTTGCGGAAAGTAATGATGGCCTCGTCATAGCGTTTTAAGCCGTCATAAGCCCGTCCCAGATTGAAATGCGCCTTGGCATAGCGGGGATTGAGTTCCAGCGCCTTACTACATGCTTCCATGGCTTCTTTATACCTCTTCTTGCGGTTATAGGCTACTCCCAGATTATTATAGGCCGGCATATAATCCGGCTTCAGACGAACCGCTTCCCGGCAGGCGCGAATCGCTTCATCGGTCATTTCCTTGCGTCCATAAGACTGTCCCAGATTATCGAAGGCCACATAATTGGCGGGATTGAGGGTGACCGCCTGGGTGTATTCTTTGATTGCCAGATCGCTATATTTATCCGACAATACTTTATCGGTAGTGCTTAAACCGGCGGTAGCGTAGGCTTTGCCTAAATTATTGTGCGGCCGCGCCTTTTTGGGAGATTTTTGCACCACATCCGACCAAAGGCTGATCTCGCTGCCCCATATTTTGTTGCGCTCATAAGTCCCCCAGCCTAAAAGCGCTACGATAACAACCGTTATTTCCAATAGAATAGGCAATGGATAGCGGCGGAAAAACTGAATAATATAAACCGCGGCGATTAAGAAAAACCCGATTGCCGGTAAATATAGCCTGTGCTCATAAATAATTTCGATGGGCAGGAAAAATGTCTCCAGCATCAGGTTCAGCAGAAACCAAAAGATGCAAAAAGATACCAGCGGTCTTTTTTTCGCCGTCCGCGCCGCCCAAAAAAGCAGGGCGCAAACCGCTATCAGGGAGATTAGCGTAGCAGGGGGATTGACCAAACTGCGGGAAACACTGTAATCGTAGTCTAAATTGAGACGGCTGGGTAAAGGTAAAAGTAAAATACTGACATAATAGATCAATACCCTGAATTCGGTGATGATCTTTTCCCACATGCTGAAGTCATATTGATTATAGCCGGATAAAAGCCAATTGATGTCTTGCAGATAAAAGACCCCCACCGCAATGGGTAAAATCAGAAAAAGGGAGATCACGCTCAATAATTTCTTGTAGCGGGAAAAATCCAATTCCTGGAAAAAGAAAAATTCGTAAAGCAGAATCACCAAAGGCAGGACGACCGTGTGTTGCTTGCTGCTGAAGGCTAACAAGGCGCAAAATACCGCCAAAAGATATAATACGGTGCGCTTTGCCCCCAGGCTTACCCTCCCCTTGATATAAGCCAGAAATGAAAACAGATAAAACATGCCCGCCAGGCTGGTCATGCGCTGAATAATGTAACTCACCGCCTGGGTTTGGACGGGATGCGCTACGAAAAACAATGCCGTCAGCGCCGCCGCAGACTGGCTGATTTGTCCGTATTGGGCCAAAAGCGCGGGCAGATTAAGAGTCGCCAGCACCAGGAAATAGATGGTAATGGCTGCAACTACATGGATCGCGATATTAGTCAGGTGATAAACATAAGGGTCATTGCCGCCCATGGCATAATTAAGGTCGAAACTCAGATAAGATAATAATCTTTGCCGTCCGGTTATCGATTTGAGCGAGGTGACATCGATGTTTGCCTGTTGATCCCTTTCCTGCTCCAGCAAGGCGTCATCGAAGGTAAACGGGGCGTGGAAGGTGTTGGAATAAATAGTGAACCCGATCCCGATAATTAAGACGATAACGGCGACGGTAACCCGCCAATCGTGATAATTCTTGGCTATGGGCTTACTATTTCCCGGATTGCCCCGATAGTTTTTTACTCCGCAACAGCGCTTATATTTTTTACCGCTGCCGCAAGGACAGGGGGTGTTTTTGGGAATTTCCGCCATAGATTGTCCCTTTAATTTTTAAAGCTCATAAATTGTGATCTCAAAAATTGGAACAGAGACATAAAAACGAACGAGGGAATCTTGGGTTTCGTTCCTCAACCCAAACACAGGCAGGATGCCTGTGCTACCAAATAAAAGCGGGCGCAGCCCGTACCGGTAGCACAGGCATCCTGCCTGTGATGCGGGCAACGCCCACACAAAAGCGGCACAATTACTGGAAGTTGTTGGTTAAATCAATTCGCCATCAAACATAGAAGAAAGTAACCGTAGTGCCAGGGCTTTAGCCCTGGAAATTCAGCCCTGAAGGGCTGGGACTACAGAAATTCAAATGTTTTTTTCGTGCCCTTCGTGAGCTTCGTGGTTAAAACACCATCAGTTTATTTATATCACACTTTCAGCAATAAAAAAGGTACAGAAACTTTTTTTAGCCTCTGTACCTTCTTGTTTTATAAACTTTCCCCTATTTCCAATAACGCCCCATAATCACATTCAAATTTTTCCTGGTCTGGTCGGGGATAAGATCGGGAGCGGTGATGATAGCATCCTTGAGGGCGTTTTTGCAATTGCAGGAACTGGTTTTCGGCATGAGTTTCAGGGCGTTTATGATTAATTTCTGGGCGTTTGCTACGTTTTTATGCAGGATGGCGATAATCGCTTCGGCGGTTACGTCTTCCTCCGAATCATGCCAGACATCGTAATCGGTGGCCAATGCCATGGTGGTGTAGCAAATTTCCGCCTCACGAGCCAGTTTCGCCTCGGTAAGATTGGTCATACCGATAACGTCCACGCCCCATTGCCGGTAGATGCGGGATTCGGCCCTGGAGGAAAACTGCGGGCCTTCGATACAGATATAGGTACCGCCCAAATGTATCCGACACTCTACAGATTTACCGGCCTGATAGAGTATCCCCGCCAGTTCATTACAAATCGGATCGGCAAAGCTGACATGGCCGACCACCCCTTCGCCGAAAAAGGTGCAGGGGCGATCCTTGGTGCGGTCGAAAAATTGATCGGGAATGACGATGTCCAGCGGCTTGATCTCCTCACGCATACTGCCGACGGCGCTGACGGAAATGATTCGGTCCACCCCTAATTTTTTAAAGCCGTAAATATTGGCACGGTAATTCAACTCACTGGGCAAAATCCGATGCCCGCGCCCGTGACGGGGCAAAAATACAACCTCTTTTCCCTCTAAAACCCCTTTCATATAATCATCGGAGGGATCGCCGAAAGGCGTCTTCACTTTAACCGGCTTCAGTTTCTGCAAACCTTCCATTGCATATAATCCGCTACCGCCGATAATTCCAATCCGCATGCGCTTGATCTCCTCTCAGTTTGAATCGTAGTCCCAGCCCTTTAGGGCTGATCTTCATGGCATAAAGCCATGCAATCATGACGCACAAACAGTTAAGGCTTCTCAGCTATAATTCAAGCCGTTCCGGACGAACATGCCTTTAGTCTCAGCCTAAGCTGAAAATACGTGGCTAAAGCCACGGGACTACATTTTTCGTATCCTTCATGGGCAAAATGGAACGTTACCCCTTAACTGTTTCAGCTTGAGGATAAGCCGAAACATCAATCAATTTTTTCACTCTTCACAATCCTACAGCTTTTTCAATATCGGGATTAACAACTCTTCGCCTTCTTTTATGGCCGTCAAATCTTTATCACCGTTATATTTGCGCACCAGCCACAACGGAACCTTATATACATAACGGCATAGATACCAAACGTTTTGTTTGGCTTTCAAGATATGGGTCATAACCTTTTCGATCTTATATTGGCTGAGATATTTTTCTTCCCATCCCTTGGCAAAAGACTGCCGTTTACGGTCGAACTCATCACGGGAAACCTGGGAGAAATCCACTAAAATCGTTTGGCCGGTTTGTATTTGCTGCCCATGTTTTAAGCGATTCAAACGGCGCAGGCTGTTGGTGGAAACCCTTGCCCATTCGGCATAGTGACCGATGGTTTCATGCGGATTTATGGTAATTTCCGCAACCGGTGAATTTTCCACGCTTTCATCATCCGCGACGATACTTTTTGTAACCGGCTTTTCCTCTTTATTAACCGCATTAACCGCGTCTTCATCTTCGACAATTTGTTCCTGGGGGGTCACGCTGACTTGATTTTCCTGCTTTATTTCCTCTTCCATCCTGGCCAGTTCGACTTCTTCATCGACTTTGGGTTTGGCGGCAACCTCGATCGCCACCGGAACTTTTAAAACCTGTCCTTTTGACAACCGGCTCTTTGACTTCAAATTATTGGCCAACGCCAAATTGGTCAGGCTGATTTTATATTTTTTGGCAATGCTGTTTAAGGACTCGCCTTTTTTAACCTTATGGTTAACATTTTCGATAACCATCTGTTTATTAACCGCCGGTTCCATCTTCTTGTTTTCTACTTTTTCAATTTTTTTCTCAACCGGCCTGATCAGCGCCAGGTTTGTTTCCGATTCATTATCAAAGGCCGGAATACGCAGTTTTTGTCCGGCGCGGACAAAATTGCGGCCTTTTAAGGAATTAGCCGCCAATATGCTTTCGATGTCGGTCTTATAGCACCGGGCGATATTGGCCAGCGTTTCACCCTTGCGCACTTGGTGTTTAACATATTCGGCAGGATTGGCGCTTTCTCTCAAAACCGCTTTTGCCACATATCTTTTCCCTTTGGGCATATATTCGTAAGCCGCCAGAACACTCTCAACCTTCCCCGGAGGGACTTTTAAACTATAGCCGCCCGGAACAGAATTATTTCCGTTAATTACCCCTTTGCGCAGGGCCGGATTCAGTTCCTTTAATTCCTCTTTGCTTATATCGCAATGATTGACCAGGTTATTGATATTGGTGTCATAGGGTAATTCAACCACATCGAATTGCAGAGGCTCAAGTATCGGCAACTCCCCGAAATAACGCCGATGATTTCCGTAAACCTCCACCGCGGCTAAAAACGAGGCATAAAAATTTTTGGAGGCGAAACCGAAGCGGGGGTGATTATAACTTTCGATCAACTCTTCCAATGTTTCGGTTTGGGTTTTCTTCAAGCCGCGGGCTACCCCCAATGCCCCATGATTATATGCAGTCAAAGCCAAAGGCCAGGAGCCGAGCATATCATAATTGGCGGTCAGCAATTTAGCCGCTGATTCCGTGGCGATAATCGGGTCTTTGCGCTCATCCACCAGGGAATTGACCTTCATATATAAACGCCCGGTAGAAAGCATAAATTGCCACATTCCCAGAGCGCCGCATTTGGAACAGGCATTGATATTGAAAAACGACTCGACAAAGGGCAGGCGGGTTAATTCGATGGGCAGCCCGGCGCGGGTAAATATCTCCTCCGCCGTTTTCATATATAACCCGGAGCGGATGATCGCCTCGGCAAAACGATTTTTCAAGCCCCATTGGGTTCTAATCCGCTTGTAGCTGCTGGCTTTATAAAATTTCTTCGGGTCATCTAGATCTTCAAAAAGCTGGTAAACGCGCCGTTCCTCGTTGTTAAGCTGGTTAACGTTTATGGCAGGCATCCCGGCCAGCTTTTTCAGGATACGCCGGTATTTTTCCACCGCCAGGGCTTCTACCCGACGGCGTTTGGATCTGTCAATCTGGCTGAAGTCCAGAACGGTATAAACCACCCCCATATATTCGCGGTCATGGATAATCGTTTGCGAGGAACTTAATTCGCCGTAAATCATGCGCCAAAGTTCCACCTGGGGTTTTAATTTGGGTGTGACTTTAAAATCGAAGCCGTAATATTCTTTAATATCGGCTTCCGACGCGGTCGGTTCGGAGGATAAATCCTCCGGCAAAATAGCGCTCGGCGTATCTAAATCAGGCAGGTTTGGTTCTTCTTCAGAAAATTCAAAGGTGGGTTCGGGAGAGAGGGCTTCTAAATTATTCGCCCAGCCCGAACTGACAAGCAAGCTTAAAAGCAGCGACAATCCGAATAAAGGTCTCAGATTGCCGAATAAACGAATCCCTTTAATACAAACAAGATTTTTTCTCACAATTTCTCCAAAAAACGATAGGAGTTGATTTCCTGTTTAATATTATATAAAATGTGTTGGTGCAATAGCTGCTTAACCTCCTGTGCCTGGTTGGCGGATAATTTAAGCCGGCCTATTTTGTCCAAGTCGATCTTAACCGCTTGTTTTAGAAAATTTATGCTGCCACAGCTTAAACTGATTCCGCCTTTATCTTTTGCACATTCCAGACACAAAATTCCCCCACACAATATATTATAAACATTTTTTTGTAGAAAATCCAGCCTTTTCTTACAAATAGTACATTTTTCAAATTGAGGTGCAAAACCTAAGACCGTCAATGCGCGGATTTCAAAGATGCGCAATAATACCGGTTCAAAATTCCCCTGATTGATAATTTTCAGGTTATAAAGTAATAAATTGAAAAGATCGGGATTACTATCTTCTTGTTCCGTCAGGGAATTAACTAAATCCACTAAATAAAGAGCCGCCGCAAGCTTAGGTAATTCCACCCGGATTTTGGGGAAATAATCGACTAAATCGGTTTGATTTAGTCGATGCAATCCTTTCGGCTGGGCAAAATAAACCACCCGGATATAACTTAACACCTCAAGGCTTGAGCCGAAACGGCTTTTCGGCCTGCGCGCCCCGTTGGCAACTCCCTTGATTTTCCCCGTTTGGGGGCTGAATAAGGTTACAATTTTGTCGGCTTCACCCAAATTATCGGTGCGTAAAACCAGCGCCTGGGTTTCTTGCAGGGGCATGATTTTAATATCCTACCAAATTGATAAAACTTTCCTCCTGACGCCAATCCTTGCGCACCTTGACCCACAAATCCAGAAAAACCCGGCAGCCTAAAATCTGTTCCATTTCCAAGCGGGCTTGGGTGCCGACCTTTTTAATCAGACTGCCGCCCTTGCCGATCACGATTTTTTTCTGCGAATCCTGTTCCACGTAAATCACGGCTTGCATCCGCAACAAATTCTGCTCCTCGGCTTCCTGCATATTTTCGAGAGCCACCGCGCAGGAGTAAGGTATTTCCTGATGGGTGTGGTAATAAAGCTTTTCTCGGATTATTTCCGCCAGCAAAAAGCGTTCCGGCTGATCGGTGACAAAATCGTCGGGAAAATATTTAGGCCCTTCCGGTAAATGAAGCGGGAGTTTTTCCAACAGGAGCGACAGGTTTTCGGACTGGAAGGCGCTGATGGGAATGATCTCAGCAAAATTCAGCCATTTGCTTAATTCGTCGATCAGCGGCAGAAGTTGATTTTTGTCAGGGATTAGGTCAATTTTGTTGAGCAGTAAAAAAATCGGTTTAGGGGAAGGTTTTAATGTTTCTGCAATTTCCCGCAATTGCCCCTTGTCGCGCAAGATGGTGTCCGCAGCCGTCATCCACAATACTAAATCCACCTCTTTTAAGCTCTCACGGGTAGTGCGCAGCATCTTTTTATCCAACACGTTGCGCGGCCTGCAAATTCCGGGGGTATCGATAAAAATACACTGCGCCTCCGGTAAGGTTTTGACGCCCAGAATCCGGTTGCGGGTGGTTTGCGGTCTGGGAGAGACAATCGCCAGTTTTTGTCCCAACAACTGATTCATAAGCGTCGATTTACCGGCGTTGGGAAGTACGATAATCGAAATGTAACCTGATTTGTATTGATTGATTTCTGCCAAAATAATCCTCTGATTTTTGCGGTAGTTGCAAAACTATCTGTCATCCCCGAATGAAGTTGTCGGGGATAAAACCAGATTCCCGCTCAAAATCGTTGCGGGAATGACACTTCGGGGGACTTTTGCAACTACCTCTTTTTTTAGGTTAATATTACTGAAATAACTTGTATCTTGTCAATGAAAAATATTTTGATGTTTCGGCGTGTGTCACGCCGAAACCCTTCCAAGATTTGTGGTTATTTTATGAACTCTTTGAGTTTATCCCAATATTTCTGCCCTCCCAGATAATATAAATCATTGTGCCCGGCCCTTTTTATGAGCAACAACTCCTTGGGTTCAGGCGCCGCCCGATATAACCTGCGGCTGTGTTCGGCGGCGATTATATCATCTTCGAGTCCGTGAATGATTAAAATGGGGATTTTCAAAGCGCCGATACGGTTGATAGAAGCGTATCGTTCTTTAGTAAATAAGCGCACTGGAAGCCAAGGATAAATATCCGCCGCCGCATCCATAAGGGAACTGAAAGGGGCTTCTAAAATCAAGCCAGCCGCTTTTTCCTTTTCAGCTAAAAAGACCGCGACCGCCGCGCCTAAAGACTGTCCGTAGATATAAATTTTCTCCTGGGATATTTCCGCTCGTCCGCTCAAATAACGATAAGCCGCCAACGCATCTTCATATAGGCCGGTCTCGCTGGGCTTGCCCTGACTGCGTCCATACCCGCGGTAGTCGATAATAAAAATATTGACCTTCAGCATTTGCCGCATTAATCTCAAATGTTCCAGGCGATGGCTGACATTGCCGGCGTTGCCGTGTAACCAGAGGATGCAGGTTTGCGAATTGGGGAAAGGCGCAAACCAACCGTGCAGTTTAATATTGTCGCTGCTGGTAAAGGAACAATCATCAACCGGGAAATTTAATTTTGTGACTTCTTCCCAGCGCCCTTGCGGGTATTTATAGGGAAAATACAGGAAATGGTTCTCTAAACAGCCCATGGATAACATACTGAGAATTATTAAAAAAATGCCCGTTTTTAGAGTGTTCATGGCTCTTTATGAGGCGGGGTACGAGGGTACAAATTGTTTGGTAGCGTAGAAATACAGAAATCTGAACAATAAATTTGTTGCGGCTGAAAAATGTCAAAAGCGATGCAACCTTATCGCCGAAGCAATCTCCTCCGCACGCATGGAGATTGCTTCGCTTAAGCTCGCAATGACGTTACTTAGAAGATTTTCGTTAATTATAACATCTAAATCGTAGAATAAGCAATTAGTTATTTCTGCATAATTTGTAGAACATACAATAACATAATATGTGGGCATGTGTGTTACTTCATCCTGCTATAGTCCAATAAATGACATAGATGTTAACAGAACTGTGGTATGCTGGTTGTGTTCTATGGCAAGCGGTTGCCCCGGAACGTACTCTCTTTATACCCCCCCATAGGCGCTAACTTAAACGTAGCGCAGGGCTTTAGCCCTGCTTTCGGACACTCATCAAGCCCGGTAGTCGGTAGCAGACCTAAAGGTCTGCGCTACATATAAATACCTTAAGTTAGCGCCTATACCCCCCCAACGAAGAGGTAAGTAATTATGAACTTTGTTAAAGCAGTACCGCAGTCGGATGAACTCGAAAGTATGCGAACTTTAAGAGGTTTGGCGCTGGAAATTCAGGACATGGAGGAAGAACAAAAACTTACCACCTTAAAATGGGTAGTGCAAAAAGAAACCCATCGCCAGGGTAACCGTTTTTGGCTGACGGTAGCCAAAATGCTGCTCTCCCAGCCGGAATTGATTCCGCGGGCTTTATCTTTAACCGAAATCAAACTTAACTCACCGCAAAATATAAAATGTTTAAGAGACAGTCTGTTTACTTTTAACGATAGCTGTCAAGTCCCGTTAGCTTCACAACAACCAAACAATTTAGCGGCATTTTATCAATTCCTGTCAAAAAGTTAGGGACTTATAAAATTTTAATTATACCGTTTATGGTCATTGCGAGCGACCGAAAGGGAGCGAAGCAATCTCCACCCGTGCGTCTGGAGATTGCTTCGGCGGTAAGGCTGCCTCGCAATGACGTTTTTCAGTAGGGTGGGCTCTGCCCACCAATTTTGGTTGCCATTACATTAATTTATGATCGGCATAAAATTGAGAATAGTTTAAAATGGTGGGCAGAGCCCACCCTACATAGGTTTATTTTACTGGAGGGAAATAACTTTGGCATACTGTATGCGTTAAAATGCTTGAATAAATATTGGGGCCGAAGGTGCATAATCAACGCTACTTATGTGCCTGAGGTTAAATTTTAACCCGTTTCGTTTACCACCGGGAGGTGAGAATGAAAAAGTTAAGATTGTATGTAACGATTTTAGTCGCAGCAATCCCGATTGTCATCAGTTCTAAAGCCTTGGCAATTCCGGCCTGGGGCAGGAAATACGGGACTGCTTGCAGTTCCTGCCATCGTCCGAATGTCCCGCGTCTTAATCCTGAGGGACACCGCTTCCGCAAGTGGGGATTCCGTTATGCGGACGAATTCGGTAAAACGCCGGAGTACAAGGAAATCGGGCAATATTTATCAGTCCGGGGACGGGTGCGTTATAATTACACCGATCCTGAAAACGCGGCCACTGTCAGCCGCTTTGACTTAAATGACGCCACCCTGTTCTATGCCGGGCCGGTCACCCCTAATCTGACGGCCTTTTTTGAGGCGGAATGGGCTGATACCAACGATATAGAAGTCAACGGCTATATGTCCTGGACAGACGGATCGGCGGATAACTATTGGCAGGTGCGTACCGGGCAATTCCATACCTTAACCAGGGTGGGCTGGGCCGGATTTGACCGTCCGTCCGGAATCTCCACTACCAAGGTGTTGGGCACGCAGCTTACAACCACATCGGTTCCTTTTACCATCAGCAAGGATCAGCGCGGATTGGAACTAAGTTTGGGCGGCAGAGACGGCAGGGTAATCGCTCAGGTGCTTAACGGATTAAATTACACCGGGGACGGTAATAAAGGCGATGATCCGGATACAGACAAGGATGTACTCCTGGCTTATGAGCAGATGCTAACCGATAAAGGTTCCGGCTTTACCCTGATGGCTTACCGCGGCGTCTGGCATGCCGACCCGACTGGTGCCGGTTTGCGTAACGATCCCGATTTCAACGAGTTTACCTTTTACCGCTACGGCGGCACTTTCAGTTTATTTATGGATATTTTCCCTGCGGGCTTAAGCGAAATTCAAGGCGGAGCGATTTTCAGCTATGATCTGGTTCCCAGTCGACATCCCACCTTCAGCAGGGATGTCAAAGGGCAAGCCTATTTTGTGGGAATCGAACAATATTTTAAAGACGCCAGCGTTTTTATCCGCGCCGATTTTATCAATCTGGACACGCAAAACAGCAATTGGGAAACCACCTATGTTCTTGGTGCCGCTCATATGGTTAATGATTATTTACGCCTGTCAGGAGAAGTATTTTACACCGATAATAAACGTGTAACCGGGGTTGACGAGCCGGGAGTAGCTTTGGAAGCGATGCTTAATTTCTAGGCATAGCATTGGATATTGTTTGTTATAAAAAGGTGGGATTTCGTAAAAAAAAATCCCACCTTTTTTATTTCCCCCAGGAACATCGATTGTAGGGTGGGCTGTGCCCACCAAATTTGATGGCCTGACATTATTTATGCCGGTCAAAAATCAACCGGGAATAGTTTAAAATGGTGGGCAAAGCCCACCCTACAAATTGATGTTTTAGGGCGAATCCGCTTTTATCCGACACCCGGCCGCAAGTCATATATGACACAATTCCTGTCGTTTGCCGCCAACTAACCACAAATGGTGATATAATATATACATAAGTTGCATTTGCCGTGGTAATGTCCCTAGTTGACAAGAAGGAGCTTTTTATGCCTAAAAATATCCGGATGTGTTCTCTGATACTAGGGTTGTTGTTCTTTTTGGCGGTTCCCCGGAGATTAAATGCCGAATTGCTTGAATATATAAGTTCCGGAGATAATTATCTGTACACCTTTGCCACTCCGGAAGCGGGCTGGCAAAATCCCAATTTTGACGATTCCCACTGGGAGATCGGCGATGCTCCTTTTTCCAATATCTCATCTCCCGCCGGCGAGGATTTTAATTACGGTGTTTATTGGCCGAGCAATTCTGTTTTGTATCTGCGGACTTCATTCGATATGGGTACGCCGACAGATATGACCGCTTCCATAAAAATCGACAACAGGTTCGATATGTGGATTAACGGCACCTATATCTGGGGGGCAAAATCAGACAGGTTCACCTGGACATGGCAGTATATTTTTACCATCGGAGCCGAGGTTTTCCGCCCCGGCAGAAATGTGATCGCCATAAAACTGGAAGATTACGGCGATTTGACCGCCTTCGATATGACGCTTTCTCCCGCCGGCGGGCCTACCGATATTTCCCTGCGCATGGACCGCGGCAAAAAATAATCACCTTATTTAAATTGAGAATAGTTTAAAATGGTGGGCAGAGCCCACCCTGCATAGGTTTTTTTAGTTGACAACCACATTATTATTATGATATTTTAGTGTTTGGATGGTAAATTTTGACAATCAAAGAGAGGAAAGAGCATATGAGAAAATGGCGTGGTTTTTTAATAGCGGCTATTGTCGGTTTAATGTCTGCATCCCCGATTTCGGCAGCCCCCCTTGCCGGAGAATACACCGTCAATGTCAATACTATGCAGCTTGACGCGGATTCCTGGTCTTTTACTTATAACGTATCTAACAACAATCAACAGGTTCCCGGCACCCGTACCGGATTAGACGGATTTTATGTAGCCGTGCCTGATTCGGCGACAATTTCCAATGTTATATCACCGGCACCTTATTGGGGAGGGGGATATTGGGGCAACGCCCTTGAGACTGGCAGCCCTGTCGCCACCCCGGAAGCTACCCTTCCTGCCAACTATTCCTGGCTTCGCTGGTGGGGATATGATCCGGCATCGGTATACCCCGCCGGCAGTACTGCTACCTTTGGTTTTCAGGCCGATAATGTTAAAGTTGGTACGAATACGGGCGCTTTAGTATCATATTGGGGCTGGTATACCCCGCCTACCAACAATTATGTTACCTATCCGGCAGGGCGTTATTCAGGCTACACCACCGAATTGATTGGGCCTATCCCCACTCCTGAACCGGCCAGTATGCTGCTTTTAGGCAGCGGTTTGGTCAGTTTGATTGGTTTGCGGAGAAAATCCGACAGATAATTTCCCGGACAGCTTCAAAAAATAAATACTTTATGGTAGTATAAGGGCAGGGTTGTAAAGACTCTGCTCTTTTTTTATTAATGATACCAATTCGCCCTCAATGATTAATGTAGCGCGGGAGTTCATCTCCCGCTTGTGGCGCTGCAAACGGGGGATAAACCCCCGTGCTACGAATTATTCTTCAATGTTTGATGGCGAATTGATATGAAACTTGTACCAGCATTTATGTCAAGCAATCAAAATTATCAAATCATTCGCTCCAACCGTAAAACCATCGGCCTGGAAATAAGCCCCGAAAAGGGGCTGGTTGTCCGCGTTCCCCTGAAAACCTCTCTGACAACGATTCAACAGGTATTGAAAAACAAGCGGCAGTGGATCGAGGGGAAATTGGCCATGGTTGCACTAAAGCAGCGGGCGGTAATATCCAGGGAATATGGAGAGAATGACGAATTTTTGTATCTGGGAAAGAAATATCCGCTGAAAATCGTATCCAGTACAAAATTCCCCTTAGTTTTTGAAAATGAGCAATTTTTGCTTTCCGCTAATTACCGGCAAAAGGCACAATCTGTTTTCCAAGCCTGGTATATGATTCAGGCTGAAGATTACCTTAATCAAAGGGTCGGATATTACGCCGACCGCTATGGATTTAAATATAACCGGCTCAGAATATCCCAGGCGCTCAAAAGATGGGGTTCCTGTAGTGCCCAAAAGAATCTCAACTTCAATTGGCGCCTGATGCTGGCGCCCCCGGAAGTGATCGATTATCTGGTAGTGCACGAGCTGGCCCATTTGGCGGAGATGAATCACTCGCCGCGCTATTGGCAGAGAGTTGCCCGGATTATGCCCGATTATAAGCGGCAGAGAAAGTGGCTGAAGGATAACGGGCATTTGCTGAATGTGTAATATCGTTTTCTGGTTGATATGGCAAACTGTCATTCCCGAACGCCTTTATCGGGAATCTGGTTTTCCAAACAGTTAAAATCAGATTCCCGACAACACCATTCGGGAATGACAACTAG
>JACRJN010000147.1 GCA_016235675.1 Candidatus Schekmanbacteria bacterium | reverse complement strand
TATGCGTAAGGTGAGTTAATTAATATAGAAAAAGCATATACCGTGGTAATATATTTGTCAAGATGTAGTTTGTACTCATATTAATATGTAACTCATATGGTAATTACCCGGTGTATTCCCTTTTTTCTTGACATCAAGTATGGGAATTCATACAATTAACATTATTTACAATAAGGAGTGAGGAATGATTATTGTACTGAAAAAAGATGTTACCCAGGAACAAGTGCAACATATTATCGGAAAGGTCGAAAGCGTCGGCCTGACGGTACACGTTTCCCAAGGCGTGGAACGTACCATTATCGGAGCGATTGGGGAAGAGGAGATTTTGCGCAGCCTGCCTCTGGATGCGCTGCCGGGAGTGGAAAAAGTCATGCCGATCTTAAAGCCTTATAAACTGGTAAGCCGTGAGTTCAAGCCGGATAATACGGTGATTAAATTTGCCAACAACACGGAAATCGGCAATAAAAAAATCGCTATCGTCGCCGGCCCTTGCGCGGTGGAAAGCCGTGACTCTTTATTAAAAATCGCCCGTTTGGTCAAGGAGGCCGGAGCCAATTTCCTACGCGGCGGGGCATTCAAACCGCGCACTTCACCCTATACTTTTCAAGGGCTGGGAGAGGAAGGGTTGAAATATCTGGCGCAAGCGCGGCAGGAAACCGGCATGATGATTGTTACCGAATTAATGGATCCGCGGGATTTGGATTTAATCTGCGCCTATGCCGATATTATCCAAATCGGGGCGCGCAATATGCAGAATTTCAAGTTGTTGACCGAGGTGGGCAAGCAGAAAAAGCCGGTTTTGCTCAAACGCGGCCTAAGCTCCACTATCAAAGAACTCCTGATGTCCGCCGAATATATCATGGCTCAGGGCAATTATAACGTCATCTTATGCGAGCGCGGCATCCGCACATTTGAAGACTTCACCCGCAACACCTTAGATATTAGCGCGGTCCCGGTGATCAAAAGCTTAAGCCATCTGCCGATCGTCATCGACCCCTCCCATGCCGCCGGGAAATGGGCACTGGTACCAGCCTTATCCAAAGCCGCAATAGCCGCCGGAGCCGACGGACTGCTGATCGAAGTGCACGATAACCCGGAAAACGCACTTTCCGACGGTGCTCAATCCCTGTTGCCGGAAAAATTCAAAGCCCTGTTGCAGGATTTGGCCAAAATCGCTCAGGCTGTGGGGCGTGAAATATAATGCAGGCCGGTTTTAAGAAGCTGGCTGTCATCGGGGTCGGACTAATCGGCGGATCATTGGGTTTAGCCTGCAAACAACGGGGATTGGGTATCCAGATCGCCGGTTACGGACGAAGTGAGGAGCGCCTGCGTCTGGCTCTTGAATTGGGAGCCGTCGACAGTTTTCAGACCGATTTCACTCAGGGCTGGCAGGATGTGGATTTGGTAATTTTAGCCACCCCGGTCGGGCTGATTATCCCCATCTTACGCCAAATCGCACCCTATTTGCCTCAAGGTGCGATTGTCAGCGACGTCGGCAGCACCAAAGGGGAGATTGTCGCCGCAGCCGAACAAATTCTGCCCGAAGGCGTTTATTTTGTCGGCGCACACCCCATTGCCGGGACGGAAAAATCCGGGGTGGAAGCGGCCTTCCCCAGTCTGTTTGAAAACGCCAACTGCATCATCACCCCCACCACCCGCACCAATATCAGCGCCCTGCAAAGGGTGCAAAATCTTTGGCGCATGTTGGGCAGCGAGGTAATCCTGATGGATGTGCAGGAGCATGATTTTGCTCTGGCGGCGGTCAGCCATCTGCCCCATGTCATCGCCTATAGCCTGGTAAATACCGTCCTGGAACTGGAGGATAAAGGTAAACCTTTAATCCCCTTATCCGGCGGCGGGTTCCGTGATTTTACCCGCATCGCCGAAAGCGATCCGGTCATGTGGCGGGATATTTGTTTGAGTAATAAGGATAATCTCTGCCGGGTAATCGATCATTTTCAAACACAATTGACAAAAATGAAGACCTGGATTCAAACGGCTGACGGGAACAGTTTGTCTGAAGAATTTCTAAAAGCCAAAACGGTTAAAACCGGAAACCAGAAGCCGGCGGCGGCTAGACCTGCGGTCTTTCTCGACCGCGACGGCACCATCAATGAAGAGAATAGCTATCTTACCCAGGTGGAAAAACTGCGGATAATCCCTCATGCCGTGGAGGCGATCAAGAAAATCAACGCTAACGGATTAAAAGCCGTGGTGCTTACCAATCAATCGGCCATTGCCCGCGGTTATATGAATGAGGAAGCTCTTACCCGAATTCATCACCGCCTCAAGCAGATTTTAGCCGATTCCGGGGCTTATCTGGACGGGATTTACTACTGCCCCCATCATCCCGACCAAAACTGCGACTGCCGCAAACCCTCTGCCGGAATGCTGCTTGCCGCCGCCAAAGACCTGCGCATCGACTTGAAACGCTCCTTTATGGTGGGCGACAAAATCTCCGATATTCGTCTGGGGCATAATCTGGGCTTGACCAGCGTGTTAGTTTTGACCGGCTACGGGAAGAGCGAACAGGATAAGCTGGCCGGGGAAAAAATCCAGCCCGATTATATCGCCGAGGATTTAAATCAGGCGGTGGAATGGATATTGAGCCGGGTTAGGTAGGGTGGAGCTTCATCCCATAAGCGTTAACTTAGGCTCCTTCTCCCCTTGGGAGAAGGTCGGGATGAGGGTACAAAAGCTTAAAAAATTAAATTATGGTACCCTCACCCTAACCCTCTCCCAGAGGGAGAGGGAACTTTAAATGCCTATGTTAACGCTTATGGGCTTCATCCCTGCGCTACAGGTGAAACCGATAACCTTCATCCTTCATAATTCAGCCTTTTACTTCAGGGGGTACCGTGAAAAAGATTTACAAAATTCTGCCGTTCCTGCTTACCGTTGTACTTGTCGCCCTTCCCGCTCATGCCAGAGACTTCAAGGCCATTATGGTAACCGATGTGGCCGGTTTGGGGGATAAAAGCTTCAATGACGCCGCCTGGACCGGGTTGCAGCGGGCACAAAAGGATTTGAAGATTGAAATCGCCTGCCTGCAATCTTATGAACAGGCCGATTATATCTCCAACCTCAATCTGGCCGCCCAAGACGGCGATTTGGTTATCGCCATGGGATTTCTTCTGGCTGAAGCGGTACAAAAGACCGCCCCGCTCCATCCCAGGAAGCATTTCATTTTTGTCGACGGCAAAATCCAGGCGCCCAATGTCGCCAGTTTCGATTATAAAGCCGAGGAAGGGGCATATCTGGCCGGAATAATCGCCGCCGCCGTCACCAAAACACAAACCGTTGGAATTGTGGAGGGCCTGGAAATCCCGCCGGTCAAAGCCTTCGAGGCCGGATTCCGCGCCGGAGTCAAAACGGGCAACAGCTATTTTAAAAAGAATGTTCAGGTGAAGGTGGTATCGGCAGGCAGTTTTAACGACCCCAGCAAGGGTAAATCCCTGAGCAAAAGCCTGATGGGGCAAGGTGCCGACATTATCTTCCAACTGGCGGGCAATACCGGATTGGGAGTATTCGAGGCGATCAGGGAACAAGCGGGAGTCTACGCCATCGGATCGGATTTGAATCAGGATGGCCTGGTACAAAGCAAAGTCTTAACCAGCGTCATGAAAAAGACCGAATCCGCCGTATATAGCGCCGTCAAATCCGCCAAACTTGGCCGGTTCGAATCCGGCCATTACTATGTAGGGCTGCTCAGCGGAGCCATCGACATCACCCCTCTGGCCTACACCAAAGACCTGATTCCCGCGGATGCCCATAAACTGCTGGCTAAATCCAGGGAGGCCATTACCGGCAATAAACTCAAAGTACCCAATCTTGTGGAAGATGTGGCTAAGTTTGCTGTTCCGGTACATTAGACTCAAGAAATCCATAACCAGTAATTTTCGAGAGTGTTCACCTAAAGATAGATATTTATATATTTAAAAACGTAGTCCCGTGGCTTCAGCCACGTATTTTCAGCCCCTTAGGGCTGCAAAAAAAGGTGTGTTCGTATAGAACGCGCCGAAAGTATTGAGAGTCGTAATTGCAGGGCTAACGCCCTGAAGTTCAGCCCTGAAGGGCTGGGACTACGAACTAC
>JACRJN010000151.1 GCA_016235675.1 Candidatus Schekmanbacteria bacterium | reverse complement strand
TGAGTTCGGGATAATAAATGTAGTCCCGTGGCTTTAGCCACGCATTTTCAGCCTTAGGCTGAGACTAAAGACATGTTCAGTCCGAAAGGTGTGAATTAATTTGAGAAGATTTAACCACTTGTGAGTCGTTATTGCATGGCCTTGCCATGAAAATCAGCCCTAAAGGGCTTTAGACTACGATTTATCTTATCTTGGTGTCATGTGCTTGAAGCCTGTGCTACTAAAGAGTAAGTCTCCACAAAATTATAAAGAGTGTCTCTTTCTACGGGAATCTGCCCGACTTCCTGGATTAAATTTTTTAACTGATTACGTGTAAGGGCTTGGGCGGTTGTGGCTCCGGCAGCGTGGGTAATCCTTTCCTCCATTACCGTTCCGTCGATGTCGTCCGCGCCGAAGCATAATGACAATTGAGCGATTGGAAGCCCCAGCATAATCCAGAATGCCTTGATATGCGGGAAATTGTCCAGCATCAGGCGGGCGGCGGCGATGGTTTTTAAGTCATCGATGGCGCTGGTGCGCGGTAATTCAGCCATTTGTGTATTGTGGGGATGAAAGGCCAGCGGAATGAAAGCCAAAAAACCGTCGGTATCGTCCTGCAATGCGCGCAGCCTGATAAAATGCTCCACCCGCTCCTCAATAGTTTCATAATGACCATAGAGCATAGTGGCGTTGCTGGAGATTCCCAGATTGTGCGCCTGGCGCATCACATCCAGCCACTGGTCGGAACTTAATTTTTGTGAACAAATTTTATTGCGAATCCGGGGGCTGAAAATTTCAGCCCCGCCGCCGGGAAGCGAGTCTAAACCCGCATCACGTAAAATCATCAGCGTTTCTTTGATCGAGCATTGACACAACCCGGCTAAATGGGCGATTTCCACGGCGGTAAAAGCTTGGATCTGCACGGCGGGAAATTCGTTTTTAAGCGCATTCAGTATGTCGATGTAATAGCTAAAGGGAATTTGGGGGTTAATCCCCCCCACCAGATGAAATTCGCTTAACCCCGGTTGCGCTCCTTTTCTGGCACAAGCCAGCACTTCGGCTACGCTCATGGTATACGCCCCGGCCTCGTCTTCTTTCTTGCCGAAGGCGCAAAAGGCACAGCCGTTTTGGCAGATATTGGTATAATTGATGTGGCAGTTGCAGATAAAATAGGTACGGTTTTGATTTTTCTTTAAGCGGACATAATTGGCCAAAAAGCCGATTCCTAAAAGATCGGACGAGTTAAATAAGGTTATGCCGTTGGAAGCACTTAACCGCACCCCGTCGGCAACCTTTTCGGCTACGGCTTGCAAGGCGGGATCGAAAATCAGATTTTGAAATAACCTGTCAGAGCCGGTAGCCGATTGCATAAAATACCTCTCTTTTACCCATAAAACCGGTCAAGCAAGGTTCCGAAAAATAAAACGACACTGACCATTCCGTTAACTATGGCAAAAGCCTGATTTACATGCTTTAAATCGTTGGGTTTAACCAGGCAATGCTCATAGGTTAACAAACCCGCCACCGACATCCAGGCGAGGGAATAAAAAATCCCCAGGCCAGCTAAGGTTTTAATCCAGTATAAAAGCCCTAACGTTATAAGGTGGAAAACCGCAGAGATTATTAAGGCACGCCTGACCCCGAAATACTGGGGTACCGAATGTAATCCGGCCCGGGTGTCGAATTCGGTATCCTGGCAGGCATAGATAATATCGAAGCCCGCCACCCAAAAGATGACCGTTATGCCTAAAAGCAGCGGAATAAGGTCTAAGCTGTCCCGTATTCCGATCCATGCCCCCATCGGAGCCAACCCTAAGGAAATCCCCAATACGATATGGGCGTAATGGGTAAACCTTTTAGTATACGAGTAAAAAAAGATAATCGCTAAAGCCAGCGGGGAAAGATAAAAAGCCAAACGGCCTAAAAAATATGCGGCGGCGAAAAAAAGCAGGCTGCAAAAGATGACGAACCACCAAATCTGTTGGCGTGTAAGCTTGCCTTGCGGTAGAGCACGATCCTTTGTGCGAGGGTTGGCGGCGTCGAATTTTTCATCAGCCAGGCGATTAAACGCCATCGCTCCGTTGCGCGCACCGATCATGGCTAAAACGATCAGAATCAGTTTTTCCGCCGACGGCCAGCCCCCGGATACTGCCAATAAGGCGCTCATCAAGGCCATCGGTAAAGCAAATATTGTATGGGAAAATTTGACCATAGTCAGAATGGTCACGATTTTCGCATCCCCCGGACTGCGCTTATTTATTACACCCGCTTGCATAAAACAAAATCCGTAATATGAGTTATAGTCAGCCGCCTGTCTTCGAATCCTGGTAGCACAGGCTTCCAGCCTGTGATTCACAGGCAAGATGCCTGTGCTACCGGATGCAGAGAAGATTTCCTACAAACCAGCCAACTATATAACAAAAAGGTACTTGCTGCAAGCGCTCTTTTTTTTGTATTAAGTTTGTGTTGTACAAAATTAATTATTGTCGTAGCGCAGACCTTCAGGTCTGCCCCTCATGCACGATTAGCATGGACGTCGTTATGAGGACTGAGAGTAAAATTCACTCAGTCCTCAGTCCTGAACAACTCAGTCCTCAACTATAGTCCCGCCTCCCTAAGCAGACCTAAACCGGACAAGCCGGAACCAAAAAGGTTAAGACAACGAAGAAACCACGGAAACACAGAATGGCGGAAGCACGGAAAAAGAAATTAATGTTTTTTGTCCTTTCCGTGTCTCTGTAATTCAGTGTTTCTGTGGTTACTA
>JACRJN010000154.1 GCA_016235675.1 Candidatus Schekmanbacteria bacterium | reverse complement strand
TTAGGTACTGTAACGAAATAACTTGAACATACTTTCATTTTCCTGTATAATACAGGCATGGGAAAAGAGCAACTACAAGAACGCTACCAAAGAATAAAAAACCACCTTGATGAAAAATCACGAAGGTTGTGGTGTGCCAATGAAGCAATTGCTATTGGACCTGGCGGCATAACATTGGTATCAAATGCGACGAAAGTATCCAGAACGACAATTACAGAGGGTGTCAAAGAGATAAAAGAAGAAAAAGGACTACCGGCTGACAGTATTCGCAGAAAAGGCGGCGGCAGAAAATTAAAAACAAAAAAAGATGAAAAATTAAAATCAGACACAGAAAAAATTGTTGAAAGTTCAACTCGTGGAGACCCTGAAACCCCTCTAAAATGGATGTCTAAAAGCACCAGAAACATTGCGGATGAATTAAATAAAAAAGAACAAAGGGCAAGCCATAGTCTTGTTTCCCGCATTCTTTCTGACCTTGGCTACAGCCTTCAAGCGAACAGAAAAACAAATGAGGGCAGTCAGGATCATCCTGACAGAGACAAGCAATTTAATTTTATCAACGAAAAAACCAAAGGATTTCAAGACAATAACCAACCGGTAATCTCAGTTGACACCAAGAAAAAAGAAAATATCGGCAATTTTAAAAATAACGGCAAAGAATACCATAAAAAAGGCCAGCCGACAGAAGTAAATGTTTATGATTTTATTGACAAAGAGAAAGGCAAGGTTTCGCCGTATGGAATATATGATATCAGCAAAAATAGCGGCTTTAGTAAATGTCGGCGTTAGCTCTGACACGGCAAAATTTGCGGTTAACAGCATCAGAAGCTGGTGGTACGACCTTGGGGAAAAAATATATATAAATTCAACACAGCTTTTCATAACAGCCGATTGCGGCGGCAGCAACAGTTACCGCAACGAGGTTGTGGAAAGTCGAATTGCAAAAATTAGCGACAGAAATAAACAAGGAAATTCATGTGTCGCATTTCCCGCCCGGTACGAACAAGTGGAATAAAATTGAGCATAAATTGTTTTGTTTCATTTCCAAAAACTGGAGGGGCAAACCTTTCATCGATCATGCGACAGTTGTAAATTTAATCGGCAGCACCAAAACAAAAACTGGCCTTACTGTAAAAGCAAAACTTGATAATAATCAATACGAAAAAGGCATCAAAGTTTCAGATGAAGAATTGAGCGCTGTGAAATTACAAAAAGATGATTTTCACGGTGAATGGAATTACAAAATTTGTCCGTAACGTTGTTCATGTTATTTTGCTACAGTGCCTAAGGCCAATTTACCGCCGATGACTTATTGAACCTCAAAGTCGGCCAAGCTATTGTCCGAATGGGTGTGGCACAAGACAGTTTTAATTTGCAGATTCCGCTGGTGCAAAGACCAATGATTGATTCTTCGCAGGAGATTTTGAGAGCGGTGCAACAGAAAAAATACACTACTGTGAATATCTCGATCCCCGTTTCAAATCCAATAGTTCCAATTATTCAAAATCCGCAACCGCTACCAATTTCAAACACTTTAACCGCAGACGAAAAGCAATTTTTAGAATTCCTTTATCAAAGCACTGAACTTTTGCCGTTAAATGAAATCAGGCAACAGTTAGGTGCAGGAGCTAAAAAAATATACAAACAAATTAACTCCCTGCTTGATAAGGGGTTAATTGCCGAAAATCAACTTAGCCTGTCTGCCGCCGGCAGAAAATCACGGGTAGTATTGATTACCAGCGATGGAGTTAAAGCTTTGGGTCATCCAGCGCCACAAGGTAAAGGCGGGGCGCTGCATCAGTATATGCAGCGGATAGTTAAATCTTATGCGGAGAAAAAAGGCTATCAGGTTGTTATTGAACAATCCTTAACCCAACAGAAATCCGTTGATCTGCATTTGGAAAAAGACGGTCAAAAAACCGCTGTTGAAATTTCCATTACCACCGATGCCAATCAAGAACTGGCTAATATCCAAAAATGCCTGACTGCCGGTTATGACCGGATTATAGTGTGTTGCATTGATAATCAAACCAAGCAATCGCTGGAATATTTAATAAATCGCAGCCTTAACGCAGAAATGCGGGGGAAAATGTTTATTCCCCCGATAACTGGTTTATTCCAGCTAATTTAGCCCAAATTTAATTTATTCCCGTTTATTCCCTTACCAGGTTATTACCTTTTTAAAGGGGGATAAACCAATGGGGAACCGATGCTGACCAAACGCTACTGCAACATCAAAGAGGTTTCCGCTTACACCAGCCTGCCGGTTAAGACTTTGTATGACTGGGCAAGCCAAGGAAGAATTCCGTCAATCAAGATCGGCAGACGAGTGCTTTTTGACCTTAATGATATAGACCAAATTCTGGCCAAGATGAAGCGGGACACCGGGGTATATGAAAAAGTTGTCTCAAAATATTCAGTGGAGATTTAAAAAAAAATGGCATATAATTTCCCTTACAACTTAATAGCGGTCGAACAGACGCCATCAGGCTCTTGGAAGGAGTGAGAGCTTATGTTTAAACGAAAAGGCGTTTGGTGGACTTGCATTCGACACGAAGGGAGAAAACTGCAAAAAAGCCTTGAGACAAGCGATAAAAAGCTGGCTACATCCATCGAAGCCAAGATTAGGACCGAAATCATCGAGGGCAAATATTTTGATAAGCCGAAAGAGGAAGTTGTTGTTACGGTGAATGAATTGATTGAGAAATACTTAAGCGAACATTCATTGCCTAACAAAGCGCCCAAAACCTATTACGATGATAGTTGTTTTTCAAAGCAAATTAAACAGCATTTTGGCAAAATGCTTCTGACAAAAGTAAGCCCCAAACACATTGCTGCCTTCATTAAAAAAAGACGTGATGACGGCGTTAAGGACGTGACCATTAACCATGAGTTGCGGGTTTTGCGCCATGCTTACAATTTGGCGATAAAGTATTGGGAACTGGTGGATGAAACGCCATTTGCTAAAATCAGCATTCCCAGAGGCGATGTTAAGCGGGTCAGATATTTGTCCGAGGATGAGGAGCAGCGGCTTTTTAAAAATTTGCCTGATTGGTTGGAGCCGGTTGTTATCATTGCCAGGGAAACCGGACTTAGGTTGTCAAATGTTGCCAACTTAAAGTGGAGTCAGGTTAATCTGTTCAATAAAATGATCATCATTGAGAAAACCAAGAACGGAGACCCCATCGGCTTGCCGATGACCGACAGAGTTTATGATACCTTGAGGGTATTAAACAAGGTCAGGCAGATCGGTATGGGCAACGTTTTTACCCTAAATGGTAAACCGTTGCTCTCAAAGTGGATTAGCGCCTCATTTCGCAGGGTTTGTCAAAAGGCTGGAGTTGAGAATTTTCGCTTCCATGATTTGCGGCATGATTTTTGTTCCAGGCTGGTTCAGCGGGGAGTTGACTTGTATACGGTGGCAACTTTGGCGGGTCATAAAGACGTTCAGATGACTCAAAGATATGCCCATCTTAGCCCCGAAAAGCTTAGAGCCGCAATGAACGCCCTCAACTCTGACTACATTTTGACTACACCGGGGCAAAAAGCGAAAAGTGTGGTTTTATAACTTATTGATAATATTGGTCGGGGCGAGAGGATTTGAACCTCCGACTCCCTGCTCCCAAAGCAGGTGCGCTACCAGGCTGCGCCACGCCCCGTCCTAAAATATGAGAAGGGTAGAAAACAGCAGAAATAGTAGGGTGGGCTTTGCCCACCATTGTAAACTATTCGAGAGTGTTGACATATAGATAGAAATTGTTTTTTCGTTCGTAGTTCGTAGTTCGTAGTCCCAGCCCTTCAGGGCTGAACTTCAGGGCGTTAGCCCTGCGATTACGGCTCTCAATACCTTCGGCGCCCATACGAACATACCTTTTTTGCAGCCCTAATGGGCTGAAAATACGTGGCTAAAGCCACGGGACTACGTTTTTAAATATATAAATATCTATCTTTAGGTGAACACTCTCAACTATTCTTAGTTGATATTTGACTGGCATAAATAATGTTAGGCCATCAAATTTGGTGGGCACAGCCCACCCTACAAAACTACTTCAGCGCCCGCAAATGAAGCTCATCCAACTGCTTTTTGGCGACATCGGATGGCGAATTGGTCAAAAGACAGGTTCCGCTTTGAGTTTTGGGGAAGGCGATTACCTCCCGGATTGATCCTGACCCTGACAGCAGCATAAGGATGCGATCCAGCCCTAAAGCAATCCCGCCGTGCGGCGGGGCGCCGTATTCCAGAGCCTCCAGCAGGAAGCCGAATTTAGCCCGCGCATCTTCTTGCCCAATCCCCAACAAGCCAAACATGTGCTGTTGTAAATCGGTGCGGTGGATTCTGATGCTGCCGCCGCCGATTTCACTTCCGTTCATCACCAGATCGTATGCCCTGGCTTTGACCTTATCCGGTTGGCTTTCCAGCAAATCCAGATCGCTTTCCTTGGGAGAGGTGAAGGGATGGTGACAGGCTTGCCAGCGCTTTTCTTCCTCGCTATATTCCAACAGCGGAAAATCGACAACCCAGAGGAGATTGAATTGAGACTTATCAATCAGATTGAGTCGTTCTCCCAGTTGATTGCGCATATTCCCCAGGGTTTTAGCCACTGTGGCCGGTTTATCGGCGACAAAGATCATCAAATCCCCCGGTTTGGCCGCTAATTTTTGTTGGATGGCGCTCAATTCTTCATGGCTGAAGAATTTCTCGATTGGCGAATTAAAAGCGCCGTCTTCCGTGATCTTGATCCAGGCCAGTCCCTTGGCTCCATAAGATTTAGCGGTTTGGGTCAGTTCATCCGTTTCCCGTCTGGAATAATGAGCGCAGCCGGGAAGGCAGATTCCTTTGACTTGTCCGCCGCTGTCGAGAGTAAAAGCAAAAACCTGAAATTTACAATTGGTTAAAAGCGCTGAAATGTCGGTCAATTCCAAGCCGAAGCGGGTATCGGGTTTATCCAGGCCGTAACGATCCAGGGCTTCCTGATAAGGCAGACGCGGCAAGGGAAGGCTCAACTCTTGATCTAAACAATGTCTGAAGATTTCCTGCAATAACCCTTCGATCAAAGCATAGATGTTTTCTTCATTGATAAATGACAGTTCCAAGTCAACCTGAGTGAATTCCGGCTGCCTGTCGGCGCGCAAATCCTCATCACGAAAGCATTTGACGATCTGAAAATAGCGTTCGAAGCCGGAAACCATCAAAAGCTGTTTAAACAATTGCGGCGATTGAGGCAAGGCATAAAAATTGCCTGGATTGAGGCGGCTGGGAACCAGAAAGTCCCGCGCCCCTTCGGGTGTGCTTTTGGTCAAAAAGGGTGTCTCCACCTCCCAAAAGCCGTTTTCAGTCAAATAATTACGCAGCAAATGGCAAACTTGATGGCGCAGATATAAATTCGCTTGTAAAACCTGGCGGCGCAAATCCAGATAGCGATAGCGCAGGCGGATGTCTTCCCCTGCATCGGTATCGTTATCTATGGGGAAAGGCGGGTTTTTGGCGGTATTGAGGATTTGCAGGTTTTCCACCTGAATTTCGATCTCTCCGCCGGGTAAATTGGGATTAACCGTTCCTTCAGGTCTGGCGGCTACTTTTCCTTCGATTCTCACTACATATTCACTGCGTAGCTGATGCGCCGCCAAATGGGATTCCGCACTGATTTGGGGATAAAAAACCACCTGCACCAGTCCGCTGCGGTCACGTAAATCGATGAATATCAATCCGCCGTGGTCACGCCGACGCTGCACCCAACCCATTAAAATAACATCTTGTCCGATATGCGTCTTGTTCAACCGGCTGCAAAAATGGCTGCGCTGCCAACTTTTATTATCATTTATTTCGAATTGCATGTCTTAAACCTTTTTTTGTCATGGATTTATCGTAGTGCAGACCTTTAGGTCTGCCTCGCAATGACAGCATAAACTCAATTATTTATAACATCGTGTACTAGCTATACTTAATGAGTTCATAATTTGCGATTTATTATTCGGCAAAATTTCAACCTGTATGCTTGCCGTAAAAGTAAAAACCCCGGATTCCATTATTTGTGCCGCTTTTGTGCGGGCGCTGCCCGCATCACAGGCAGGATGCCTGTGCTACCGGTACGGGCTGCGCCCGCTATTATTTGGTAGCACAGGCATCCTGCCTGTGTTTGGGTTGAGGAACGAAACCCAAGATTCCCTCGTTCGTTTTTATGATTCTGTTCCAATTTTTGAAATCACAATTTATGAGCTTTAAAAGTATACATTAATATCCAGCATAAATACAGGCGCACATTTTAGCAGGAAAATCAGGAAAAGGAAAGATTTTTTAAGGGTTGCCGCAGGGCAACCTCATATAAATTTAAGAGCAAGAATCTCTTTTAAAACATCATTGTCCCAACCGGCTTTTTTCCGTAACCCTTTAATTGATTGACGTTTCTTTTTTACACTGCGTAGCA
>JACRJN010000146.1 GCA_016235675.1 Candidatus Schekmanbacteria bacterium | reverse complement strand
GAGGGTTAGGGTGGGGGGTATATTAATATTTTCTAAGTCCCTAGGGATACACCCGCCGCACCCGCTGCCCGATCATACATAACGTCTCGTAAGAGATGGTTTGCGTCCAGGCGGCTACTTCGTTGACGGTAATTTCTTCCGGCCCGTCACGGCCAATCAAAGTCACCTCATCGCCGACTTTCACATCGGCGATGGCTGAAACATCCAGCATAATCAAATCCATACACACCCGACCGATAACCGACACGCGCCTGCCATGAATAAGAGCCTGCCCCTTGTTGGAGAGAAGGCGATTGTAACCGTCGGCATAACCGACGGAAACGGTAGCGATTACACTCTCTTTTTCAGCGCGATAAGTATGGCCGTAACTAATGCAGGTACCGGCGGCGACATTTTTCAGGAAAATGACCTGGCTTTTCAGGCTCATGACCGGCTTTAAATCTACGCGGGGATTATAACCATAGGCCCCATAAAGCATGATTCCGGGACGCACCAGATTAAAATGCGTTTGCGGGTGATTGATTATCCCGGCGCTGTTGGCCAGATGCAAACAGGGGATATTGAATCCGGCGTTTTTTAAGGTATCGGCGACCTGACGGAAGATTTTTAGCTGCCGCTGTGTCGCTTCCAGGTCTTCCTCCCCGCAGGCCAGATGACTGGCTAATCCGCTAATCTCCACCCCGTTTAAGCGACTAAGAACGCGGGCAAATTCCAGCACATCCTGGGGATTTATCCCCAATCTCCCCATCCCGGTGTCGATCTTGATGTGTAGCTTAACGGTTTTACCCTGATTGATGGCTGCATCAGATAAGGCGTGAGCGGTTTGGGCAGAAAAGACGAAGGGTTGAAGCCCCAGGCCGGCAACCTGCTGCATTTGTTCCGCTTCGATAACACCGCTTAGTAATACTATCGGGGCCGCGATTCCGGCAGCCCGTAATTGGGAGGCTTCAGCGAAATAGGCCACTCCCAGCATGTCCGCCCCATGTTCCAAAAGAGCACGGCTGACCGGTATCGCCCCATGGCCGTAAGCATCATCCTTGACGATCCCCATGATCTTGGTATTGCGGCCTGTCAGATTTTTTACCTGATTCAGATTATGGACTAAGGCGGATAAGTCGATATTCGCCATAGTGGGGTGAAAGCCGGCATTAGGAATATTTTCGTTTGGTATAGTGGGTAAGGTCATTTTAGGGTTAAAACTTCATGGTCTGGTCATTGCGAGGCAGCCGTATCGCCGAAGCAATCTCAAACACACGGGCAGAGATTGCTTCGCTGCCGCTCGCAATGACAATAAAATAATATCAGCTAAAACGGAGCATTCCCCCCGCCGCCTTGGGCTAAATTCTCAAAGCGGGTGGAGCTTTTGATAAAGGCCAGTTTAACCGTCCCGATCGGGCCGTTTCTTTGCTTGCCAATAATGATTTCGGCAATTCCTTCCTGGCTGTTATCGCCGTCATCCTCCTTTTTGTATACCTCAGGACGATAGATGAAGGAAATCAAATCAGCATCCTGCTCGATAGCCCCGGATTCCCGTAAATCTGAAAGTTGAGGGATAGGCGGATGGCGGCTTTCCACGGCGCGGCTTAACTGGGAAAGGGCGATCAGGGGCACATCCAGTTCACGAGCCAGGCCCTTTAACGAACGGGAAATGTCCGATATTTCCTGCTGGCGGTTTTCCTTGCGATGCCCCTGCATAAGCTGCAAATAATCCACGATAATCAAGCCGATGCCGTGCTCCTTTTTCAACCGTCTGGCTTTCGCCCGCATCTCCAGGACGGAAATCCCCGGCGTATCGTCGATATAAACGGGGGCTTCCGCCAAACGGGCGGCGGCGCGGGTTAAACTCGGCCAATCGCTCTCATGCAAAAATCCGCTGCGCAATTTATGGGAATCGACGCGACCCTCCGAACAAAGCATACGCATCACCAGTTGCTCTTTAGAGGTTTCCAGGCTGAAAATGGCCACGGGCAGCGATTCTCTTAAAGCCACGTTTAAACCGATATTGAGGGCTAAACTGGTCTTGCCCATCGAAGGACGGGCGGCGATAATAATCAAATCGGATTTGTGCAGGCCGCAGGTCAGCTCATCCAAACCGGTAAATCCGGTATGCAGACCGGCCAGGGGAACGCCGCGCTCGTAAATATCCTCCACCAGCTTAAAGCTGTCATGAATCAAATCCTTGAGGGCAAAAAAGCTGGTGCGCACCCGGTCTTCGGAGATTTCAAAGATAAGCTGCTCGGCGCGGTCTAAAAGATTATCCACATCCTCGCTTTCCTCGTAGCTTTCGCCGACTATTTGGGTGGAGGTATAAATCAGGCGGCGCAGAACGGCCTTTTCCTTGATAATCCGGGCATGGGCGAAAACATTGGCCGCTGTGGGGATCGATTCAAGCAGCGTCAGCAGATATTCCCTGCCGCCGACCTCTTCCAGACACCCGCTCTTGGCCAATTCATCACTGACGGTAATAACATCGATGACTTTATTGGTTTCAAACAGATTGATCATGTTCTGGAAAATCTTGCGGTGGGATTCATGGTAAAAATCATCTACCTTTAGAATTTCCAGCGCCTTGGCGATAGCGTCATTATCCAGCATGACAGCCGCCAGAACAGATCGCTCGGCTTCCAGATTTTGCGGGGGAATTTTTTGTAAGGTGGTATCGGTATTCATAAACCGGCTTTTAATTCTTCGCTACCACCCAAACCTTAAGGGTGGCGGTTACATCGGTATGCAGTTTAACCGGGACGTCATAAATCCCTAAGGCTTTCAGCGGCTCTTCCAGCAGAATGCTTCTTTTGTCGATTTCGATACCTTCATCGGCCAGGCTTTTGGCAATATCGATCGCGGTAACGGAACCGAAAAGGCGATCATTCTCGCCGACCTGCATGGCGATGGTGCAGGAAACAGCTTGAATCTTTTGCGCCAATTCCCCGGCGGAGGTTTTTTGCTTGTTATCGCGTTTTAAACGCAAGGTGCGTTCTTTTTCCGCCTGCTTTAGATTAGCGTCAGTGGCGGGTAAGGCAAATTGACGGGGCAATAAAAAATTGCGGGCGTAGCCGTTAGCCACATTAACTACGCTGCCCAATGAGCCTAATTTGTCGACATCGGTTAATAAAACTACCTTCATTGTTATCTCCTGCCCGGACAAACCGGAATCAAAAAATTAAAAACCACAGGGAACACAGAGCTTTTTTCTCTGTTTCCCGTTTATATTTAACTAGTGTAACGTTCCATAAATAACATACCACGTTTAATGTCATTGCGAGGCAGCCTTACCGCCGAAGCAATCTCCATCCATGCGTCTGAAGATTGCTTCGGCGATACGACTGCCTCGCAATGACATTTTCAGCCAACACCATTACTGTAAGCCAGGTGCCGCTTTTCTCAAATCGAACCAGGTATCGGAAAGCCCGCCCCCGGTTAATATTATCAAAAACAAGCTCGGGTAAACCATCATCAGAAAAAACATTAAAAACAGCAAGCTTACCGGAGGGTGAATTTTTTTCCACCAAAAGTTTGAAATCGCTAATCCCTGAATAAAATATAACGTCAAAAAAACTATCAGTAAATTTAATCCGGCCAGGTATAGCACTTCACGTTTAACCAATGACAAGATGTTCACAGCAACCATTCCCGCGCTGATGATGAACCCCCAAATAAAGTGTTCCGATAACTTCAACGAGTAAAAAGGAATGGCCAGGGTAATCGGAAAACCCAATAACGCCAGCAAACGCTCACAAACAAAAAGATTTAAAACAATCATCAACAAGGTAAACCCGGCGTATATGCCCCAATAGGTTTTAACTAAATAATTCCTGGTTGTCTGGGCTACCTTTTTAAAGACTTCTTTTTGCTCGCGCTTAATCTCTAATTTATTATAAACTTCAATCGACTGATTAAAGTTTTCCGTTATTTCCTTTTTTATATAATCGTTAAGATTGCCGTCCTTGATTTGGGTGTTTATACTCACCAGCCATACGCTCATCGTGACGATTATAATCAAAAAAGAGCTAAAGATCGTCTTTTCATGCGACAGATTATGCCTGATACCGTAAGCCAACACCTGGCTTAACGCACCAAATTCGCACAAGAAAAACAGCCCCTCGAATTTGCCGAAAATAAATACCGATAAACCGGTAACCGCCCCAAGCAGCAACACCCCCGCCAAAGTATCATGTCTTATCGAAAATAAAACCAGGGGAAACGTTATAACGGCAAAAATAACCACACCCGCAAACGGTAAATAAGCACCCAGCATCAAGGCTAAGATAATCACCGCCGTCCAGAAAAGAAATTCCCGGACTAAATTGATTCTCCCGGCCTGCGGCACCCTTATTCCCCCCATCATTGACACGATGTATCCTTATTCTGCGGTATAAGGGAGCAAAGCCACGTTGCGCGCCCTTTTGATTCCGATGGTAAGCTGGCGCTGATGCAAGGCGCAATTTCCGGAAATCCGGCGGGGGATAATCTTTCCGCGATCGGTGAGATAGTTGCGTAAGCGTTTGGTGTCCTTATAGTCTACAAAATTGACTTCATCCACACAAAAACGGCAGACCTTACGGCGCTTGTGATAGCTGGAACCAAGTTTCACTTTCATTAAAAACTCTCCTTAAATTTTTAAACGTGATTGCCGATTAGAGCATCACGAAATCTGATATTTGATGTTTGATGTTTCGGTGTGTCCTCACACCGAAACCTTTAAAGGGGTAACGTTGCCCCCATAAACTTCCGGCGTGAGGACACGCCGAAAGACCCGATTGTGTGTTTCGGCGTGAGCACAAACCGAAACAAAACCACCTAAAAAGGGATATCGTCATGAGGCGGAACAGACTCGGGCGGAGGATTATCGCCTTGATAATGTTCCCCTGCGGCAGCGTTCGGCTGTGTTCCCGGCGCAACGCGGGGTAAAAACTGAATGTTTTCCGCAACCACCTCAAGACGAGTCCGCTTCTGGCCGTCTTCGGCTTCCCAACTGCGTTGTTGCAGGCGTCCTTCCAAAAATACGGCGCGGCCTTTGCTCAGATATTCATTACAATTTTCCGCCTGTTTTCCCCAAACGGTGATTGTTACAAAACAAACTTCCTCTTTTAATTCGTTATTCTGGGTGCGATAACGATGATTAACCGCCAAACCCAAATTACAAACCGGATTCCCGCCGGATGTGTACCGTAATTCAGGATCACGGGTCAGATTGCCCATTAAATACACCTTATTAAAACTTACCATTATATTTCCTCCTCATTATTGCGCGAATTCCTGGGCTTTCTTCGGATTATCGGCCTCTTTGCAGGTTATTAAATAACGGATTACCTGTTCGGAAAGTTTTAACTGCCGATCGAGGGTTTTGACATTCTCCGGTGCGGTTTTAAAAACGATAAGCACATAATGAGCGCGGGAATGCTTTTTTATCTCATAGGATAACGGGCGCTTGCCCCATTTTTCCACCAGGATGATTTCCCCGTTTCTCTTGGTGATATTGGCGGTGAATTTCCCCACCAGATCATCCAGACCGGCTTCTTCTAAATTCGGTTCCAACAAAATCAGACCTTCATATTCCTTCATGCTATCCCTCCTTATGGGTTAGGCAGCTCTAAGTATTTCTCAGAGCAAGGAGCAGTTCCCAGGCAAAACACAAGTCTGCCGACAATAAGAATTGTATATGCTAGCACATTTTTAAAAAAATACAAGATAAAATTGAAGCCGGGAGACAGGAGACAAAAGTCAGAATACATCCCGCAACGGGGGTTTCTTGTCCGCAAGCCAAAATACCCTGATGAATTATTCTGTCTTCTGAATTCTGACCCCTGACTCCTCCCGGCTAAAAATCCCTCCAAAAAATTTCACCGCAGGGTTATATGCACCTCTGCGGTGAAATTTGTTTCCAACTTAATCTTCTAAAAAGTAAATTGTGTTTTTAGGGGAGTCTGTTTCCAGAGCAAAACTCAATTTACCACCTTAGCCGCAATCAGCTAAAGTTTTCCCCGTTGCCGTTAACCGTTCTGGCAAAGCCGTGCAAAATATCGCTATTGGAGACTATGCCCAGAATTTTATGGCCGTCGAATACCGGCACACGCCGCACGCCGGTTCGCACCATTAGATTAGCGATATGCTTTAAGCTTAAATTGGGGGAGACGGTCATAATCGGCTTGGTCATAATTTCCGCGACATTGACACTCGCAGGATCAAGCCCGGAAGCGATGACTTTATTGACTACATCCCGCCGGGTGACTATTCCGTATGTATCATCGGCCGATATTGACTCGACAATCAGACTGCTTACCTTGGTTTTTTCCATTTTTTTAATGGCATCGGCGATGTTGTTGCTTTCGCTGATCATAACAACATCGGATGTCATTATATCTACAGCTTTCATTTAGAATTTTCCTCCTCTTAAAAGGGTTTACCGGCTAGTATCCGCACAATCTTACTTTTCGAAATAAGCGGCGCAGGCATTCTCAGATTCCCAGACTATTACCCGATCCAATTTCACCCCTTGTAAAGCGCTATCCCGGCTTAACTGCTGATAAAGCCGGCAGGCGATATTCTCGGAAGAAGGATTTTGTTCTGTAAAGGGCGGCAATTGATTGAGATAGGTATGATCCAGTTGGCCTAAATGATTCTTCAGCGCCTGTTTGAGTGTCTTAAAATCTATCGCCAGACCTATATCGTTGAGCTTTTCCGTCTGCACTATTATTTGCACCCGCCAATTATGCCCGTGCAGGGCTTCGCAAGCCCCGTCATAATTATTTAGCTGATGAGCGGCGGCAAATGTGCTTTCAACGGTTAATTCGTACATGCGGTTTCCTTTATATACATTTTCCCCACCTGTAGTCCCAGCCCTTTAGGGCTGAATTTTTAATGTAGCGTTGGGGTTTATCCCCAACACGATAGAGACAGGGAATAACCCCTGACTCATATGCGGGGGATAAACCCCCCCGCTACATTTCCAGGGCTAAAGCCCTGGGACTACGCTACGGCGGGGAAATTTTACAAACTCCTGGCGGCCAAGTCGGCCAGGGCGGAACGCTCCCCTTTGAGCAGATGAATATGTCCGGTAATTTCCTCGGTCTTCAAGCGCTCTACCGCATAAGACAGCCCGTTATTGGAGGAATCGATATAGGGGTTATCAATTTGATAGGGATCCCCGGTCAGCACGATTTTAGTGCCCTCCCCCGCCCTGGTAACGATGGTTTTGATTTCATGCGGGGTAAGATTTTGCGCCTCGTCCACAATCAGATATTGATTGGCCAGGGATCTGCCGCGGATATAGGTCAACGGTTCGATTTCCATTAACCCCATGCGGGTTAACTCGTTCAAACTGCGTCTCTTTTCCCGCTTTTTCAAAGGTGTGTCCAGCAATAATTGCACATTGTCGAAAATCGGCTGCATCCATGGCCTGAGCTTTTCCTCCACATCGCCGGGCAGATAGCCCAGATCGCGGCCCAAGGGGAAAATCGGCCGGGAAACCAGAAGCCGCTGATAAATTTCTTCGTCGCTGGTTTTAATCAGACCGGCGGCTAAAGCCAGCAAGGTCTTGCCGGTACCCGATACGCCGGTCAGGGAGACTAACTTTATCCGGTCGTCCAGAAGCAAATCCACCGCAAATTGCTGCTCATAGTTGCGCGGCTTGATCCCCCATAATCCTTCCGGCGGCAATTGCTTGAGGGCAACCACCATCTGTTTGTGCGCCAGATAGCGTCCCAGGGCGGTATGGTGAGAGTTGCCTTCTTCTTTCAAAGTCACGCAGGTATGCGGGTAAAACTCGCTTTCCGGCAGAGGATGGAAGCCCTTGTACAAAAACTCCCGCATGGCGTCCGCCGAAATTCCCAGCGTATCCATTCCGGTGTATAATTCACTGATTTCCACCCGGTCGCGGGTATAATCCTCGGCGGTCAAATCCAGCGCATCGGCCTTGATGCGTAAATTGGTGTCTTTGGTGACCAGAATAACCGGGGTGTTGGGGTCTTCCTCCTGTAAAACCAAGGCAACGGATAGAATTTTATGGTCGTTATTGGGCGGAAATTGTTCCGGTGAGAGTTTTTGGGAAAGCCCCTTGCCGATGATTACTCTTAAAGTTCCGCCGCTCTCCAGACGTACCCCTGTCGCTAAACTGCCCTGGCTACGCAGGTGATCCAGAAAGCGGGAAAAATAACGGGCGTTGCGCCCAATCTCGTTCAAATCCTTCTTAAACTGATCGATTTCCTCGATTACCGTTACCGGAATGATGATGTTATTATCGGAAAAGTTTAAAACCGATTGGGTATCGTAAAGTAAGACGTTTGTGTCGAAAACAAAATTCTTAATCATCAACCCTCCTTGATAAGTAGGTATGAGCAACGAGGACTGAGGACTGAGTTAGATGCTTGATGCTTCGGCATGTCCCCACGCCGAAATATCAAGCATCTTAATATAACTGCTCAGTCCTCATAACTCAGTCCTCAGTCCTGCTTTATATATAGCATAATGCTGATACCTTACACAAGTTTTTTTTCCATACCGGGGGGGATTGTCAACTTAACTTTGGGGATTTTTTGATCTGGCAGATTTTTGCAAAATTCAGGTTAAAACCAATACCGTCCACTTAACGTAGCGCAGACCTTCAGGTCTGCTCCTTCGTTCCCGCCAAAGCCGCCCCATAAGCAGGGATAGAAGCCCTGCGCTACGTCTTAAGTGAACTGTATTCAGGTTAAAACAGGTGAGCTTATAAGGCAGGACTTACCAAATAATTTGGGGATAGAAGTACATTGAATTCTTCCAGCTTTTGCCTGAATAACTCTCGCATTTGTCTGTTGGAAGGGGGCACTTTGCGGGAAAAGCGGTAACCAGATTCAAATGATTGCAAGAAACCGGTCATACAATCAATCTCTTTAAAACCACCTTCGGCGGCAGCGGAGGCTTGATGACCAGCCGCTCGCTATGCTTGCCCAGCGAAATCCCATATTGGGTTATGATGATTCGGTAGGTGTCGGGCATGGTTCTTCCTTCATTGCTTTGTTCCCTAAGTAAACTAAATCGATCTGGACACGAGCGCCACCATCATTAACCCTTCCCTTCATAATAAGTATACTCCTTGCTGCTTTGCTTTACCTTATAAGGCAAAAAGGTATAGGTTATGACCCTGTGTTTGCCCAATACAATCGGTTTATCCGAATAAGTGTTAATCCGATCGAAAATGTCTTTTGAATCAGTTTCCCCTATATCGTCCAATTGCTGGATTACTCCGTATCCGTCTATTCTGAACTCCTTGACAGTATCAGGGACGGTAAAACCATCCGGCAAAGTCGCCGCTTCTTCCCACTTCATAAATTGCCAAAAACTACCCCGTTTACCTAAATAATTAATATGCGCCAACACGCGCCACAAAAGCTCTTTAGCTTCGGTTTCCAGACCGCTAGCGTCAATAGCTATTGTTAATTGTCCCTTGAAAAAACAAAATTCCCGGTAGGCAATGGTGGGATTGTAAACACCGCTGGCATCTTCTCTGTCCTCCTGCTTGATTTTTATAAATGTATTCTGGACAGTAAGATGTTTGGGAGGTTTAAAGCGGATGTCTTTCGCTTTTATCAGGTCAAAAACTTTTCCGGCTAAGCCTTCATCCCCCATACGAAAGGCTGCGTCCACCATGGCCAACTTGAAGGAATAAGGGGTGGGGACAAATAATGTCTTACCCCCTTTATTGGTGGAGCAACTCATACGCAGGGAGAATAGAGACACCGGCAGGTAATGGGCTAAAAGCCAATTATTTTGCCCGGATATGTTGCTTTCCATTTTATTCTCCTTAATTAACCTCAACGCCCTCGATAAGATCAAGCATATTTTTGGAAAAGCCCTCTAAATTGGTAAATTCCTTAACAGCTACCGAATTAGTGGTTAAACGGTTTAGATAACCGGCGATATTCTTTATCTCTTCCAAGTAATTGCTATTTAAGGCGCTTATCATAGGTGAGGGGATACTGCTGGCGCTGGTACTGATTACTCCCTCAAAATTGACAATATGGGGATTTTGGGTGTTGCGATGGGCGCCATTGGGCTTAAGGAAGGTAAATAAAATAGATTTTAATAACGCCTGAATACGTTTTTTTCTCTCTTGAGAATCAATGGCATACTCCATAGATATATCATTCTTGCCTAATCTGTATAAATCAACATTAAGCACTACTGCATACTGGCCGCTGGATGCGGGACGGTGGAAAATATTTTGTCCGACATTTTCCCCGGTTTCACTGCCGGCCCCTTTGCCGCGGGCTTGCTTGTCGAATTTGACATGGAAAAAAGATTCCGTCCTTGTTTTATCAGGACGCCCCACTACCCAGCCGAATTCCAAGACGGATTTTCTGCCGATGGCCCGCTTTTTGCCACCGATTTCTTTGGTTATTAAAATACCTTCCGCATCATCGCCCAAACATCTCTTTATTACTAAATCCATTATCTGTGTATCGGCAGGCGAATTTCCCTTAGTAAATTCTTTGAAAATAGTCTCGTCAACATTTATTCGATTGGGATCAAAATTAGTACAACCATCGCAAAAGCTAAGAGAGCTTTCTTTTCCTATAAGATATAGGTGTTCAGCCTGAATATGTTTTAACATGTCGCCGGAAATGGCGTTAACCGAATGCAATTCGCCTTTCTCGTCCACAATTTCTACCTGACGGGTTTGTAAGTGATTTCCTTCCGAACCTTCGTTATTAAGGGAGTGTAAATCCAGAGTTATCAAACCGGAAATAGCCAGTGAATGCAGTTTCATATTTATGTCTCCTGTTAAACTTTCCTCTCCCTTGATGGGAGGGGATTAAGGGGAGGGTGATTTAAGCAATTATTTCTTATCACCTCTAAAACACCTTGCGTATTGGTTAATACTTCATTATTCCAAAACCTGAGCACAATGAAGCCTTGACTGTTAAGCCATTCATCCCTTTCTTTATCTCTCTCGGTGTCTACTGAATGCTGGCCTCCATCAGCTTCAACAATTACTTTCTTTTCAAAACACACAAAATCAACGATGTATCTTCCGATTGGCTGTTGCCTTCTGAATTTCATGCCTTCTAATCTTTTAGTTTGTAAGTGTTTCCATAATAATCTTTCTACGTCCGTTGACTGCTTTCTAAGAGTTTTTGCCAGTTTTGTCAAAGGTTGAGGCATTTATCCCCCTCCCCCTAACCCCCTCCCACAAGGGGCGGAGGAATAGCTTACCTACTTGTTCTGAGAAAGAGCCGAATCTTCCTTCGGTTCTGTGGCATAACCGTAAGCCAGCAAAAGCATTCCCACCAACTCTGACCCGTTATCTACTATTAGTTTTATCACCTGATTAAGGTCTTCAGTGGTTATGTTCTTTCTACGTTCTTTCCCTTGTTCAGCATGTTTAGCGTTTTCAGCATTATACTGCTGTACAAACTCTGAGAGAGTGCTTACAAAACGATCCGAAAATTTTACCTGCCGTTTCCATTCCTGAGCCAAACCATAATGAATATCCCAGACCTGTGAGCCGGAAGTCTTGCGATATTGGGCATTCACCGTGGCTTTACGAATGGCGGTTGCCGTATTCAAAAACCCTTCATTTTCCACAATTCCCCGTAAATTATACCCCATAACAAATAACCTCCCTAAATTGGTGGTACTAAATTGTTTGACCGGCTGTTTCCGTTCTCTTTGCTGGATTATATGCGTGGCAAACATAGCTAAAAACTCCAGAAAAACCATTAACTCCCCGCTGGATAAGAAACTACGGTACTGAGTCAGTAAGGGAATATCCCCGGAATTATTCTCTTGTAATGAGTTCAGACAACCCATTTTCTTTTGGCTACGGTCACCGATGTGTTCATATATAATCTCTAAAAAAGCCTCTGCTGTTTCATGGTTTTCAATCTTAAACCAAGCGGGCAAACCAAGGAATGAATAATTCATAAGGGCAGCGGCAGTTCCCAGACTTTTAAAATATGCCTGATGCAAACCGCTTATAATTTCTTTTGGCGTGCCGTTCATGTACATCATTCCCTCAGTCGGATCAAATTCCTTTGAATGCACAATCAAATTCTTGGCTAAAGTAAGTACTGCCTGTATGTCCAGTTTAATGCCACCCCACAAGTTTTCTTTCAAGAGATCATGCCGTAATCTTTTTAAAACATGTGCAGGAACATCTTGCGGTTCAATTACATAAATTTTGAAATCATCGTTTGACCTATATGCCAGCAGAGCATCATACATCCCTCTGAATTTTAGCCATTCTTCAAACCAGTCTACTTCCTTTTTGGGATAGGAAGCCAGTGTAGTGCCGTCCGGTTTGGGACGGATTACCCCTTTTCCGGTTATGGGATTAAAAAATTGGGCGTTTGAAACATGACCATTGAATTCTTGCTCTTCTTTTGCCAATGAATTATTTGTCTCTCTGTAATAGGCTGCTCGTTTAGCAACTATTGTATTCATGAGATTTGAATTTTTTATGATCAGTTGATGAATATCCTTATCCCCCCTGAATCCCTTACGCATTGAAGATAAAATGGTTAAATTTTGTAATTCAGGGTTAGGCGGAGCGGGAGCCATTTCGTCTTGTTCCTGTAATGCGTTGTTTACCTTATTTTTATTCTTTCGCAAGTCATCTTGGTATTGGCGATAAATCCGGGCTTTCTCGCGCTCTTTTTCGTAATCGAAAGTATCTCCGGCAGGCTGCTCTTTATCGCTTTTATCTAATACATATTTATACCCCGGACTTATTTTTAGCTTTTCAAAATCTTCAGGGGGAAAAGGATGTTCGGCAATAACATCAAAACGGTCTCCATCATCCTTTATTCTAACCGTTCCTCCCAGACACTCTTCCAATAAAGATGCCCATCCTACAGTTAACAACGTATCGGCATAAGTGAGCGTTTTTTTAGATACAGGAATTCTATCGGACATTTTGTTCAATCCCTCCTGTGTGCATGGCGGTTCCTTTTTGGTCAGCCATCCGAACAAGGCGAACTAACCAAAAATATAGCGGTATCCATTTTTCCCAATCCGGGTTGGTAAAAGTAATTAAAGCGTTTTTAAATGTTTCCCTATGCCCGATACCGGGTTTATCGGATAAACATTTTGTTTCCATCTGCAAATTAATTTTATTTAAAGCCCTTTTAATCCATGCTTCGGCATCAGTAATTAATTTATAATCAGAAAGTTCCGCAACTCTTCCCCCGTGATGTCGGGCAATGGCTGAAATAATCAGCCTGGTAATCATCTTACTATCTGTGTTGTTATTATAGTAACAATAAATACAATTAGCAATTGCAAAAGCGCCCTCTACTGCATGAGGCCCCTTATTATATCGCGCCTTTTCCCAATCGTTTTCGGGATTATAGGTTGTATGAGCCAAGGGTTCGTTTTTCAAATATTGCGGGTCATTTGGATAGTTATCAGCCTGCCAATTTTTTACCGCGTTTTGCCAGCAAGTAGACAGCTTGCCTGTATCATGAAGCGTACAGGCTAATCTGGCCATGTCTTTTAATTGATTTTCGCTAAGATTATAGACGGCTGCTATGTGTTTTATAGAACATATTGATTTGGCTAATAATTCGTCACATTGAGCTATAAGTTGCTGGATATGATCCAGCCATGTTTCACAATAATAATGGTAAGCTGTTATTTGGGGACGGTCACGATAATCAATCTTTTGAGGGATTCCAGCCCTCCTAAGTTCCAGGCCAATTTCTTTAGAATAGCAGGCATAATTGGGATGAATGGCTATCAGCCAGGGGGCGTCAACAGCCTTTTTTATATCATTAATTACCGTCCATTTAAAATGCAATCCCATTTCATCATCATCGCTGGATTCAGGACGCTTTACTATCCAGTTACTATCATTGTTGCTTGCTTCAAAGTATTCTTTTAATTGCCAGAGGGAATCTCTTGGGACAGATAAGGTAAGCGGCCACTTGGCCTTATCGAAACGGACGCTTTCAGGATTATCAGTAATAAGCACATTGATATTATTTATCTCTCTTATCAAATCAGCTAGATTGTGCAAATCTCCATACTCAAAAGCAGCGCAAACTTTTTTCCTGACGTTATTTAAGTTGTCATAAATAGAGAGGGCATTATTTTCTATCTCCGTATGAACCTTGTTTACCAGCGCTTGCTCTTCCAGAAAATTAAGAACAGCCACAGGTTTATTTTCAAACTCATGTCTGGTCAATTCCACCAATTCAGATGTATATGGCCTTGTATTTTGGGGGGCTTCCAATTCATAAACCCATACCCTCCCCTCGCCGCCATATCGGGCGCTACGCCCGGCCCTTTGAATTAAGCTGTTCATCGGGGCAATTTCCGTATGCAGATTCTCGGCGGAAATATCAATCCCGGCCTCAATTACCTGAGTGGTGACTAAAATAACGTTAACATTTTTATTTTGAGCATCTTTCCCAAATATTTCTATTACCTTTTCTTCTTTCATTTTTCTGTCGTCGGGAAAAAAGCGGCTATGGAGCAAGATAATCTCTGCTTTATCCCCATTCTTTTTTATTGCCGTTTCTAAGTCCCTATAGATACTTTGTGCCCTTCTTACTGTATTACAAAGAACAATTGATCGTTTTTGATGAGCTTTTATAATATATTCCGCAGACAAAGCGTCTCTCGTCCACTCCCAATTCCTTACCTGTTTACCTTTCTCTTTAAAATTTTCCTGAATAGCTATTACCTCTTTTTCCTCAACCATAATCCATTCAGCATTTATCTTTTCTTCTAACCATTTACATGACTTTTCCGGCATAGTAGCAGTCATTATTAAGAACCTGGTATGATGCTTTAATCTGTCCATCATCTCAATAGCTGTGCCCATGGCCTTTTCCGGGTCTAACAAATGAAATTCATCAAAGACCACCATGGCGCCGATTAAAGCGCCTGCATTTATATTGGAAACACGGGCGGGAAGGGATACGGGAATATTCAGATAGCCGGATAGTAGTTGATCTATAGTAGTGAAGATAATATCCCCTTCAAAAAAGGGGTCTTCTTTTTGCTCTCCCGTTTGTATGGTAATCTTTAAGCCTGTTGAATTATTCTCATTAAACTTATCGTATGTCTTCACAGTACTGTCATATAAACTTGTGGCTAATGTCCTTAAAGGGAGCGCATAAATAAGCCTGTCCGCAATCGGTTTACCATTAAGTTTTGACCATAGGAATGGTACTAATGCAGCATAAGTTTTCCCTGCACCGGTTGGAGCGGTTAAAACCACATTCTTATTTTCCAATAATTTATTTGCTGTCTCTTTTTGCAATTCATACGGCTTAAATTCAGTAAATTTTTCAAAGAAATTTTCCATTTATTTATCCTTTTGTAATCTCCAGCCACCCATTCCCGAACGCCGCCCCCTTGCCCACATGCACATATTCCCCCAGCGCCAACAGCGGCAGAAATGGCCGCAGATCGCCGGAATACACGCCGTAGCCGGTGAAGCCGGAGAGTTCGTGCCAGATTTGGCGTTTGGTGGAATAGCGGCTGACTTCGTGCCATTGGAAGCGGCCGGCCGCTAAACGGATGGTTTCGGCGGCATCGCCCAGGGCTTTGTAATCTATTTCCAGCGTCTCCCCGCAGTAGAAGTAGGCCAGGGAGTTGATGCGATCCCGCAGGCGTTTGATGATGTGGTGGAATTCGGGCTGCCGGATGATGCGGCCATCGGCTTTTAAGATGGTGGGGGTGTGGAAGCGGATGGTGATTTGTTGATGGGCGGGCTTGTCTGCACTATCCTGCCCCTTGTTTGTTTCGGCGTGGGGACACACCGAAACATCCGCATCAACGGCGTGGGGACATACCGCAACATCAACCCCGGTAGCACAGGCTTCCAGCCCGTGATTCACAGGCGAGATGCCTGTGCTACCGATTAGATTCACAGGCTGGAAGCCTGTGCTACCATCTGCAAGCTGTTTGAAGGTAACGGGCAAATTGATGTTGCGCACCAGAGTATCCCGGCTTGAATATATTTCCACCGCTTCATTACCATTGACGGCGCTCACCGATTCAAGCCGGAACCTGCTGCGGTCGGTGCCCATACCCTTGTCGGCCAAAGCATCGATACAGGCGATGAAATAGGGCAAATACTTATTTATATCGCCGATTATCACTAAATCAAATCCCAGATATTCTCCGGGGTTATAATCAGACTTAAAATTTATGGGAGGTTTGATGATAAAGGGGCGGGGGATGTCGGTATTGCACCTTAGCCTTTGGGCGTCAGGCGGAACAACCGGTTCGAAAATCAAAGAATACGGGCAGCGGTTTTGCTGTAGGCAATCCTTGCAGGCCGCCTGAAAATCATGGCAGCATAGGTTTTTAAAGGCATAACCGAAAGCGCCCCTTAAAGTAACTCCTTGGTGCGAGGCCTGCAAATGTAGTTTTTCAAATGGGGATAGTTTGAAACGATACCGGGATAAATGAAATTTGCTTAACATATAGCCTCGCTAATGTGAGGAATATCAGGGCGATAAATCTAACACCGATATTTATTGTAACTAGATTGTAAGGCGGTTACCCTTAAATAGCAACATTTATTTAGGGCCAGATGATGCGGTCATGGAATGTCCGATGGCTTTTGATCTGAGGCAACTGACCACCGACAATTATATGGAGATATAAATTGTGTAAACGGCAAATTTCGCGCTAAAACATGGGAACCCTTCCCTCAAAAACTATGGCAAATCTACTTACTGTCATGTCAACTATCTAAAGTAGGATAAAGTTGTTTAAGTTTTATTCTTGCGTCCTTAGTCGTGAACTGCCAATTGACCATGGCGTTGGCATTGTTGCGAAGTTGCTCCCAACTCACCACTTCCCGTTTTAGTGTTT
>JACRJN010000145.1 GCA_016235675.1 Candidatus Schekmanbacteria bacterium | reverse complement strand
GTAAGCCTTCAGTGAAGGGGGGAAAGGGTGTTTGCAATTATAAAATCCCCCCCGCCCCCCTTTTCCAAAGGGGGGAAACCATAATCTCCCCCTTTGGAAAAGGGGGATTAAGGGGGATTTTATAATTTTCCCCACCTTTCACTGAAGGGTTACAACGGGAGCCGATTATTTATTGACAAAGTTACCGCTTATTGGCTAAAATCTAACTAACGAGATTTAAAAATTAAGGAGATAATAACATGCCCCCCACAAAAGTTGTGTTAAACCTACCGGAGACCTTTGTTTCCAGTATCAGGATAAGGCCCGGCGACCTTTCGGATTATATACAAAAAACCTTAGCGGTGGAGATGTACCGGGAAGGAGTGCTGTCCCTGGGCAAGGCCGCTGAACTGGCGAACGTGGCCAATAAATGGGAAATGATGGCCTTGCTGAACGACAGAAAGGTGGCTATGCCTTACACGAGCGATGATGCCGAAGAGGACTTGAAAACCCTGGAAGGGGTTCTCAAACAATGAGTAAGGTAGTCTCCAATTCCACGCCCTTAATCGCTCTTTCCAAAATTGGTTACTTTTCTCTTCTGCAAGAATATTTTTCTGAAGTTTACATTCCCCAGGCCGTCTACAGCGAAGTGGTTGAAAGAAAACCGGAGCTTTACGGGGCCAAAGAAGTGGCGAGCTTGTCGTGGGTGAAAACCCAAAAAGTGCAGAATCAACTTGCTGTAGAAACCTTGAGATCCCATCTGGGGGCGGGAGAATCCGAAGCCATTGTTTTAGCCACAGAAAGCAAGGCGGATTTGCTGCTACTCGATGAGGCATCCGGCAGAAGAATTGCTCAATCTCTCGGCCTAAAAATCACGGGGACGGTCGGCGTTCTCTTAAAAGCGGCCAAAGATGGCAAGCTTGATTTGAAGGAATCGCTGGATCGCTTGTTGGCTGAGGGATTTAGATTAAGCGAAAAAGAGTATCAGAGAATATTGAAGTTAGTATAACAAATTGATAATAAAGCTACTTATCGTCTTTTGGCGGGCAATTCTATTTCGATTCGTTGTTTGAGCAAACACCACAATGGTGTAGTTCGGGAAGCCAAACTTGACCAGATTGATTCGGTGATCTTTGAGAAAGTGACCATTGTGGAACTCCCACAGAGTTATCGCAATGGCCGACCGATTAAACCAATCACCGAATAACCTGTTGATTATCAATATGATACCCCGATTAGCTAATCGTTACCTTAAGCCAAGGTAACGAATGTAACGATTAAAGGTAACGATTATTTTTTAGCGGTAGAATTGCCCTGTCTGCTCAAAAATCCCGTTAATTTTCTCCAGCACCCGGTCAATGTCAAAATTATCCCTCTCGTTAACGGTCAATACCGGAAATAGCTCATCTTTCAGCCGGGATTTCATTGCGATTATCTCAGCATCAGTCCGGCCCAGATTGCGGCTGTATCTGGATAAGTCGGTGGGAAATCCATCCTCCGCCAACTTCTGCTGAAAAAGCGAAAGGAATTCCTTATCCCTGAAATCAAATCCTTGTTTAAGCAAATAGCCTATGTCATAAAAATCCCTTGGGGCAATGCCAATCCTGGTGGCCGCCGCCCGCATCTTCTCGGCCGCCAGTTCCTTTAACGTCAGGCAGTTTGCCTTGCCAGCATCAAATAATGGCTTGCCGGTAAAGGGATGTAGGAACTTATGTTTAATTTCATGGGCTTCCACCGGCAAGATAGGATTAAATCTCAAGCCTATTTCCAGCTTGATAGAGTCCTTTTTATCCAGCACCACCGAGCTATAGCCGAAATAGTAGATGTATTGTCTGGATTCCTTGTGTCCTGCCTGATCTTCATTTTCAATGTCCATATCAAAGCCTTTGGCAAAGGACTTTATGGATTCCTTTATCGGCGATATGGTTTTTCTGCGTATGGCCCGGGTTGGGTTATCCTGTGGCAGTTTAAGAGAGAAATCCAAATCCTCGCTCAACCGGTAATAGGAATAGTAGATTTTATTCAGGCAGGTTCCGCCTTTTAGTATCAGTCCAGGGCTTAAGCCCTCGTTTATCCTGGACAGGATGACGGTGAGGTAATAATCTTTCTCCAGCAGCCTTAAGGGAAAGCCGGTTTGGGCGGAGGTTCTTTCCAGGATTTTCAAGAACTCGGCCTTATTCTGATGCAGCATTTTCAATCAAGCCCCATTTCCGGTTTATCCTGCCTTTTCTTGAGGTTGCCTTATAAAGGGTGGTTAAGGAACTCCCCTGGATACTTTTCAATAGAGGATATAACTCTTCATCAGCCACGCCGCATTTGTCCAGAGTAATTCCGATCCTCTTTCTGGTGGAAACACTGGGGAAAATGGAGGCGTATTTAATAAACTTTGGTAGACTTATCTTTTGGCTGCTTACCTGATCCATGATTATATCAAGAGCCTTTTTCAGGCCACCCACCGGATCAGGGTAAAAGACGACATCCACCAGGGTTCTTTCCCTATCGCTCACTATCACTTCCACATCGCCAATCCTGATTTTCTCCAACCCATACATCCTACTAGAGGGAATTTTAATCATCTTAAACCGAATACAGCCGATGGTCTTTTCCCGCTGCATTGTGGTGTTCAGGATAAAAATTGTCTGGTAAATCTGGTCGGTAACGCCATAATAATTATACATGCTGGAATAGCCGATATAATAATTCCCTTTCGGGAAAAGGGCAGAGGCTATGAGAAACTCGTTGATGTTCCTGCCCGCCGGCCCTGATTCCAGCGGCGAAAAGACATACAGCCCCTTTTTTATCGCCGAGAGAATCCCTTTCTTCTTGAGCCGGAATATTATCTGGGTTCTCTCCGCAGGCGGGAAATTGAAGTATTCGTCAAACTGCCCGGCGGTTACTATAGTGGCCTTTTCATAGGACAGTCTGGCAATTACTTCCGTCTCCTTAGGGCCTAAATATTTTCTTGCTGTATTGTTGTTTTTCATTATTATTTACCAGATAATAATCGTAGATATTATTACAACACCTATTTTACTCTCCTTTAGCTGATTGTCAAGCATCAATAACTATTTGCATAGTCTTACCAGACCGGTAATTAATCGTGGCACTGTTGCCAAAAAATTAGATTTGAGTCAGTACCACCGGCAGAGCCGGTGGCTTGATTAGCCCTAAAGGGCAGTGTTACTGGCTCCCCTTAAGGGGTTACTTGTCTACGTCTATCATCAATCCTTCTCTTTGGCTGTTTGTGTGGTCGATGCCACATTCAATT